>CAMDOH010000031.1 GCA_945903605.1 Akkermansia muciniphila | reverse complement strand
TTGGGAAAGGGAGTGTTGCTCACGACAGATGTGGCCGAAGCGGAGCGCGCTGTGGACGAAATCATGGTGGGAAAGAGTTTCGGTGCGGCGGGCGCGAACGTGGTGATCCAGGAGTTGCTCGAAGGGATGGAGATTTCGTTGCATGCGATTTGCGACGGGTCGACTGCGAAACTGTTTCCAACGGCTCAAGATCATAAGCGTGCTTTCGACGGTGATCGGGGACTGAATACTGGAGGGATGGGCGCTTATTCTCCGGCGCCGTTTCTGACTGACGCGCAACTGGGTGAAGTCGGTGATGCGATTTTGAAACCTTGGCTGCGAGGTTGTTTGGAGGATGGGATTGATTTTCGAGGGCTGCTTTATCCTGGCGTGATGCTGACAAAAGAAGGGCCGAGAGTTCTCGAGTTTAATGCGCGCTTTGGAGATCCGGAGACGCAGATTTATCTGACACGATTGCAGAACGATCTTGTGGAACTTCTGGTCGCAAGCGTGGAAGGACGGTTAATGAATGTGGAATTGCGTTGGGCAACTCATGCGAGTGTGTGTGTGGTGATGGCTTCAGGCGGTTACCCGGGAAATTACGCGAAGGGTAAAGTGATCCGCGGTATTGAGAGTGCGGACGCGTTGTCGGGCACGAAGGTGTTTCATGCTGGCACTGTCGCGGAGCAGGGACAGGTGTTGACGAGTGGCGGGCGCGTGCTGGGAGTGACGGCGTGGAGGGCGACTATTGCCGAGGCGCGAGCGGCGGCGTATGCGGCCGTGGAGAGAATTAGCTTTGAAGGGGCGCAGTATCGGGGCGATATTGCGGCCAAGGCGCTTGCCTCCACACAACTGAACGGATGAAGAAGATATTGTTTGTCTGTACCGGCAATGTTTGCCGAAGCCCGATGGCCGAGGGGTATTGCGTCCATTTTGCGGGTGCGAGAAAGTTGGAAGTGTACTCGGCTGGGTTGGGCGCGATGGATGGCCAGTCGCCCAGCTCGCTTGCGGTGCGAGTGATGGATGAGGCGGGGATTGATATCGATTCCCAAAGCAGCAATCTGCTGACAGCCCAAATGGTGAAGGAGGCGGACTACATTTTTGGAATGTCATGGGGACACGTGCAGGGGATTTTGTTGATGTATCCGCAAGCGGCGGACAAAACTTTTTTGCTGCGCGAATTTGAAGAAAATCTATCGGAACACGAACGCGAGGTGTCCGACCCCATCGGCGGCGATTACAATGTTTATTTGACATGCCGGGATCAAATTGAGAAAGGCGTCCGCTCGGTTTTGAAATTTATCGATCAAACAAGTATGAACACTGTTGAATTAAATGAGCCGGTGATAAAGCTGGCAATGGGTTCCGATCACGGCGGATTTGAATTGAAGGAATCGCTCAAGCGCCACCTGAAGAAGCATGGATATGAAATTGCCGACCACGGCTCGGTTTCGAAGGACGCGGTGGATTACCCTGATTTTGCGGACGCGGTTTGCGAATCGGTTTTGAGCGAGCCGAATACTTTTGGGGTGCTGGTCTGCACCACAGGTGTCGGGATGAGCATCGCGGCAAACAAACACGTTGGGGTGCGTGCCGCGCTGGTGAACGATGAAGCGACGGCGAGAATCTGCCGAAAGCACAATGGCGCGAATGTGATTTGCCTGGCTGGGAATACGGATGCGACGCTGGCGTCACGAATGGTGGATGCGTTTATCACGGGTCAATTCGAGGGAGGCCGTCATGAACGGCGCATCGGAAAATTGCGCGATGGTGGAGCGGTGTCGATTGTGGATCCTGCAGTCTCGAAAGTGCTGCGCGACGAGACACGACGCCAGCGGGAAAACATCGAGCTGATCGCCAGTGAGAATTTCACCAGCCGCGCAGTGATGGAGGCGCAAGGTTCGGCGCTCACCAACAAATATGCCGAGGGTTATCCGGGCAAGCGCTGGTATGGCGGTTGCGAGCATGTTGACGTGGTCGAGCAGTTGGCAATCGATCGCGCCAAGCAATTGTTCGGAGCGGAGTATGCCAACGTGCAGCCGCATTCGGGGAGCGGCGCGAACATGGCTGTTTATTTTTCGACTCTTCAGCCCGGAGATCGAATGTTGACGATGGATCTGAGTCACGGCGGCCATCTGACGCACGGCAACAAGGCGAATTTCTCAGGGAAGTTTTTCGAGATCATTCATTATGGTGTGCGCAAGGAAGATGAACTGATCGACTATGATCAGCTCGCTGAGATGGCTCGTGCGCACAAACCCAAAATGATCACTGTGGGAGCGAGTGCCTATTCGCGCGTGATCGATTTTGAGCGCATGGGACAGATCGCGCGTGAGGTGGGGGCGATGATGCTTGCGGACATCGCACACATCGCGGGACTTGTCGCAGCGGGGCTGCATCCCAGCCCAGTGCCGCATGCGGATTTCGTGACCACAACGACACACAAAACACTGCGAGGCCCGCGCGGTGGATTGGTCTTGGCGAAGGAGAAATATGCCAAACAGATTAACTCGATGGCGTTTCCGGGAATTCAGGGTGGACCGTTGATGCATGTGATCGCGGCCAAGGCGATTTGTTTGCAAGAGGCGTTGCAACCGGAATTCAAAAAGTACCAACAGCAGATCGCCAGGAATGCAAAAGCGTTGTCGGCGGCGATGCAACAGCAGGGATTCCGCATAGTGAGCGGCGGAACGGATAATCATTTGATGATGGTGGATGTGGGCGCGAAGGGGTTGACCGGCAAGGAATGTCAGCTCGCACTGGATGAAGCGGGCATCACCGTCAACAAGAACACAATTCCGTTTGAGACGCGTTCACCGTTCGAGGGCAGCGGCATTCGGTTGGGAACGCCGGCTGTGACCACTCGCGGTATGGGAGAGCCTGAAATGGTGCAGATTGCCGGGTTGATTTCGCAGGTTTTGAAGGCGCCAAAAAGCCTTGACGCCGCCCACGCCGTCCGCAAGTGTGTCCGCGAATTAACCGCGCGGTTCCCACTCCCGTACTAATTGTCGAGTGATTTTTCCGGTTCCTAAAAGGCCCAACGCCTTGGCAACCGGTCAACCTTTCCGCGCAACGAAGGCTTTTCCATGTTTGTGAATGGAACTGCCGTCTTTATGGCAAGAGCAGCGAAAAAATCAGAATCAGTAGAGTCCAAGTCTAAACTGGCGAAGGACGTGGAGTTGGCTGTCGTAGTGCCGCCGACGCAAACATCGTCGCCAGCGCCGGAGATTGTTTCGGACATTGACTTGACGCGCCCGCCGCGTCCAGACGATGTGATCCGGCTCAACTCCCTGCAAAAGTTGGGCATCATCAACCTGAACGTGCTGGCCAAGCTGATGGGGATTGAAAACTTTGGAACGCTCAAGCGGCATGAATTGATCTATGCCATCGTTCACAAGCACGCCGAGCAGAACGGTCTTTTGTACGCGCTGGGCGCGTTGGAAATCATGCCGGAGGGTTATGGTTTTCTCCGTTCGCAGAGTTTTAATTATCTGCCGTGTGCGGAAGACATTTACGTTTCACCTTCGCAGATCCGGCGGTTCGACCTGCAAACAGGAGATGAAATCGCCGGCCAGATCCGTCCGCCGAAGGACAAGGAAAAATACTTCGCGTTGTTGAAGGTGGAGTCAGTCGCCGGATTTGATCCGGATAAAGCGAAGGACAAAACTCACTTCGATAATCTGACGCCGTTATTTCCAACACAGCGTTTTCTTTTGGAGAGCGACAAAGATGAATTCTCAACGCGCGTACTGGATCTCGTTTGTCCAATCGGCAAAGGAACGCGTGGTCTGATTGTTGCGCCGCCCCGAACTGGCAAAACGATTTTGATGCAGAAGATCGCCAATGCGATCCTGAAGAATGATCCCAAAACGAATCTCGTCATTTTGCTCATCGACGAGCGGCCGGAGGAAGTGACGGACATGGAGCGAACGTGTATCGGCGCAGAAGTGGTCAGTTCCACATTTGACGAGCCGCCCGAGCGGCATGTGCAGGTGGCTGAGATGGTGATCGAAAAGGCGCGCCGGATGGTTGAGCGCAAAAAAGATGTCGTCATCCTGCTCGATTCAATCACGCGACTCGCCCGTGCCTACAACACGGTTCAGCCTCACTCTGGCAAAATCCTTTCTGGCGGCGTGGATGCCAATGCACTGCACAAACCCAAGCGATTCTTTGGTGCAGCACGAAATATCGAAGAGGGCGGGTCGTTGACGATTATTGCGACGGCGCTGGTGGACACGGGCAGCCGCATGGATGAGGTGATCTTCGAGGAGTTCAAAGGCACGGGCAATATGGAGGTGCATCTGGATCGTTCGCTAGTGGACCGGCGGATTTTCCCCTCCATCAATGTGACAATTTCTGGCACGCGAAAAGAAGAGTTGCTGTATCACCACGAAGAGATGTCGCGGGTATCAACGCTCCGCCGCGCACTGACGGGCGTCCCGCCGGTCGAGGCGATGGAGATGTTGATCAAGAAACTCAAGACCACGCCGAACAACATCATGTTCCTGATGACCATGGACAGGGTCTGAACGAATAGTGCCGTGAACTGAGACGTCAGTAAGCAAGTGAGGGAAATGAACTCAATTATTCCAATCGTGTTGGCGTTGTTTTTATTGGCTGGATGCCAAAAGGAACAGATTCGGGTTTACACCGTCGCCCGCGAGAGAAAGGCCGAGCTGCCTTCTCATTGGCAGCAGGTGCCAGCGGGGCAAATGCAACGCCAGCGATATCAGATTGCTGTCGACGATCTGAAGGCTGAATTGACCGTCAGCGCATTTCCCGGTGAGGCGGGTGGTTTGCTGGCGAATGTGAATCGGTGGCGCGCGCAGGTCGGTCTCGACGCGGTGGGGTCGGATCAATTGACCGGCATTGTTTCACCGCTTGATTCAGCTGGGGCCAATGCGAAATTGGTGGTGATGACAGGCACGAATGCCGCCGATAAACGTCCGGTGCGAGTGGTCGCGGCGATTGTTCCGCGTGGTGACATGACTTGGTTTTTCAAAATGAACGGTGACGTTGCGTTGGTGGAACGCGAACAGGAGACGTTACTCAAAGTGATCCCCGACTTGCGCTGATGTTTAATAATTCTCTGAATTTCATGACGTCGCTTCGGCTTACGGTCGCGTGTCTTTCCTACGCATTGTTTCTTGTTTTTATCGGCACCATCTCGCAAGTAGATGAAGGGCTTTATCAGGCGCAGAAACACTATTTTCGCAGTTGGTTCGCCTTCTGGCCCATTCCCACAACCTCATTCAAGCTGCCACTTTTCGGAGGTTACTTTGTGGGCACAGTGCTGCTGGTGAACTTGCTGGCGGCGCATGCGAAACGATTCACGTTCACGTGGAAAAAGGGTGGAATCTTTTTCATCCATTTCGGAGTCATCCTGCTACTGCTCGGGCAACTTTTCACCGACGTGCTTTCCAAGGAGAGCATCATGCGAATGGAGAAGGGCGAGACGAAAAGTTTTTCAGAGAACCAGATGAGCAGTGAACTGGTTTTCACCACCAAGCTGGACGCAGTGAATGACAAAGTCGTTGCCATCCCCGAATCCATGTTGCGGAACGATTCGGTGATCGATCATGGGGATCTGCCGTTCAAAGTGCGCATCGTAAGCCGCTGGGAAAACGCAAAACTCGAACGTGAAGCGGGCAGTAACACTATCAAACCGGATGTCAACATGGGCGCTGGAGCGGAAATATTTGTTCTGCCACAAAAGGCAGTCACATCGATGGACGAAGTGAACATGCCAGCATCGGTTGTTGAGTTGCTTGATGGAACAAAGAGTTTGGGAAAATGGCTTGTGTGGAGCGGCACGGCGATGCAGCAAAAGGTCGAGCACGGTGGCAAGGAATATCAATTGTCGCTCCGGTTTGAGCGCCACTACAGGCCGTACTCGTTCACGTTGATCGACTGCAAACATGAGAAGTACAAAGGCACCGATGTGCCGAAGAATTTCGCAAGTCAGATTCGTTTGGTGAATTCGGTCACGGGTGAGGACTTCGAAAGGTTGATTTATATGAACAACCCGTTGCGTTATGATGGCCTTACTTTTTACCAGTATCAGATGAATTCGGACGAACTGGGCACGGCAACCTCAACGGTGTTGCAGGTTGTGCGAAATCCGAGTTGGTTGGCGCCGTACTTCGGCTGCATCCTTGTTGGGCTTGGACTCATTTACCAATTTATGTTTCATTTGGTCGGATTTCTTGGAAGGAGAACTTCATGAGCGCCACGACCGAAAGCAAACCAAGTTTGTTCCCTTGGATTCTGTTCGGAATTTTTGCGTTGTACATCGGCTCGTCGCTGATTCCGCCCAAGGCAAAAACGGGCTTCGATCACGTTGGTTTTGGCCGGTTGCCGGTATTGATCAATGGACGCGTTCAGCCCTTTGATTCTGTCGCACGCAATTCACTTCTTCAAATCCGAGGTCAGCAAGACGTGCCACTCGAAGGCAACAGCGCAACGGGGTGGGGCGACCTTTCTGAGAAGCAGAAGGAAGGGGCTTCAAAACTTTCCTACCGCGCTTGGTGGCAATTCGGGAAACACCCGAAGAAGCTCAAGCCTTCGCAATGGCTCATGGAAGTATTGATGAAGCCGTCGGACTCCGACAACCGGTTCATCTTTTTGATTCATCATCCGCAATTGCTCGCCAGTTTGGATCTGCTCGATAGCGGTGTGGAGCAGAGCGGTCTGCGATTCTACACATTTGCCCAGCTTCAACCGCTGCTCAATCGCATCGAGAAGGAAGCGAAGCAGGCTGCGCAAGTGAAGGCCGAGCTTCGCAATCCCGAACAGAAAGCGTGGCATCAGATCGCCCAAGCACTGCACTCCTTTTTGCAGCTCAAAATCAGTCTGCAACCGAATATGCCCAGGCCGGACTTCGACGATTATTCCGAGTCGCTCAAGCAGATGATGTCGCTGGCAGATGCCGCGAAGATTGCGGCGAGCCAACCCCAGTCGCCACAAAACAACGCGGTGATGAATCAATTCACGCAGGCGATCGACCCGTATTTCCGAATGAGCGAACGCGCGAGTGTGAGAATTATTCCTCCTGTGGATCCGGACAAATCGCGAGACGACTGGGCGAATATTGGAAAGGCCATCCTCGATCAGATTCGTGCCGGCAAGTATAGCGAACCAGTTCTTGCATTTGCTGGGATGAGCGCCGCATTTGCCAATAATCGCACGGCCGATTTCAATTCCATCGTGAGTTCCTATTCGAACTGGCTCGTCGCTCAAAAGTTTTCAGCCGAAGTGACAAAAGGGCGTCAGGAACATTATTTCTACCACTACCAGCCCTTTTACAAGGGGATGATTATTTACATCACGGCGCTTTTACTGGCGGCTTTTTCCTGGTTGAACCGATCGCAGTCACTCAATCGCGCGGCGTACCTCCTCGTGACGCTCGCATTGATCGTGCACACCTCGGGTATTATTTTCCGGATGTATCTTGAAGGTCGGCCGCCGGTGACCAATCTGTATTCATCGGCCGTCTTCGTGGGTTGGGGTGCCGTTTTGCTCGGAGTGATTCTTGAGAGGATTTTCAAGAACGGCATAGGCAGTTTCACCGCAGCGGCGGTAGGATTCATCACGCAATTGATCGCACATCATCTCGCCGTGAGTGCCGACACAATGGAAATGATGCGAGCGGTGTTGGACACCAATTTCTGGCTGGCCACCCACGTCGTCATCATCACGCTGGGCTACGCCGCCACTTTCCTGGCGGGCTTTCTCGCCATCGTTTATATTTTGCGCGGTGCATTGACGACTTCGCTTGATTCAACTACGGCGAAAGATTTGTCCCGGATGGTTTATGGCATCGTATGCTTTGCTACGCTATTCAGTTTTGTGGGCACGATCCTCGGCGGCATCTGGGCGGATCAATCTTGGGGACGATTCTGGGGTTGGGATGTGAAGGAGAATGGTGCGCTGCTCATTGTGATCTGGAACGCGACGATTCTGCACGCGCGATGGGGTGGAATGATTAAGGAACGAGGACTGATGAACATGGCCATCTTCGGCAACGTCGTCACTGCATTCTCGTGGTTCGGTGTGAACATGCTCGGCATTGGCCTGCACAGTTATGGATTCATGGACGCCGCTTTCAAGTGGATCGTGTTTTTCACATTGAGTCAGATGATCCTGATTATCGTCGGGCTGTTGCCGATCCGGTTTTGGGCTAGTGGATCGAATCTTTCGGCCAAGCCCAGCACGCCGGCTACCTGAGCAGTGAGCGACCTCCTCCGCAAACAACTGCCGCCGGGTCTGAACAATTTCTTCTGGTTCGCCTTTTTTAACGCGCTCTCGTTTCAGATTATCTTGAGCAGTCCGATGCTGCTCTACGCAAAATCGCTCGATGCAAGCGCCACGGTGCTCGGGTTGTTGTCGGGTATGATGCCGTTGCTTGTGATCTTTCAGATTCCGGCCGCCAAACATCTCGGTCGCATCAGCTACAAACGTTTTCTTCTGCTCGGCTGGGGCACTCGCGTCGCATTTATTTTCTTCATCGCGCTGGTGCCACTGGCTGGATTTCTGAAAGACCCGACGCGACTGGTGTTGCTCTTGGCGATTCTCTTCGCATTCAATCTCACACGTGGCATCGCGAGTTGCGCTTGGTTGCCATGGGTTTCGGCTGTGGTGCCGGAGGAGTCGCGAGGGATTTATCTGGTGCGCGACGCGCTCTTTGTGAACACCGCGAGCCTGCTCACTTTCTGGCTTTCGGCGATGATGCTGGGAAATCAGCCGACGGATTGGCAGTTCTCGGCGTTATTCAGTTTCAGCGCGGTGGCCGGCGTGGTCAGCCTCGTGTTCATGCGCCGAATACCAGATGCGCCCGTGACAGCCGATGTGAAGCAATCCTCAGAACCGGTGCCTTGGGGAGCGATCGCCCAATTCAAACCCTTTCGCCGATTGCTTTGGCTCGGAATCGTATTTGCCCTTGCGACGGGCGGGCTGGGTACGTTCATTGTTTCTTGGTTGAGAAGCGATGCGGTGAAGATGGCGGAGAACCAAGTGCTGCTCGTGATCTCCGCACAATTTCTTGGCGGTATGAGCACACTGTGGCTTTTGGGAGAACGGCTCGATCGTTACGGAAGTCGGCCAGTAATCGCGTTGGGATTATTGTTGGGTTTGGGTGTGATCGATTTTTGGATGCTGCTCGCAGGTGGAATTCTAACTCCAACGCCCGCCGTGATTGCCGCGCTTCAGTTTGCGATGGGATTTGTAGGGTCGATCGTGGGGATGGGAGTAATGCGGTTACTATTGGCAGTGGTGCCAGCGATGGGCAAAAATCATTTCTTCGCCTTGTACTCTGTGGCCACGAGTCTGACGGCTGGGCTTTCACCGGTCCTGTGGGGAATAATGATCGACGGTCTTGCCCGCGTGCGGATGCGTTGGTTGGGTTTGGAATGGAATTCCTACAGCCTGTTTTTTGCGGCGGCGGCGATGCTGATGCTGGTCACCTTGTGGCTCTGTGGGCGATTGGTGGAACAAAAGGCGGCGCGTTTGGAGGCGTTGATGCGCGATCTGTTCATCGAAGGCCCACTTCGGATCTGGCCTCGAGGATGATTCCCGCAGGCAACTTCAAGGCTCGACAAAGACGGGGGTGCCAATGGTGACGAGGTTGAAGAGATGTTCCGCATTCCAATTGGCCAGACGAAAACAGCCGATGGATTCTGTGCGGCCGATTTTCTCGGGTTCAGGTGTGCCGTGAATGCCGTAGCCAGCGAGGTTCAAACCAATCCAGACGGAGCCAACGGGGTTGTTCGGTCCCGGATTTAAAATGAGCTTGCCGGTCTTTTGTCGTGCTTCGGGTGATTCCGGAAAATTATCAGGGTCAAACGTGTAGTTCGGATTGCGGGCGACAACGGTAATCGCCAGATCGCCCACGGGCCGTTTCTCGACGCGCTTGGCAATGCTGCAGGGGAAATGCGCGAGCAGATTGGTTTGGATGTCGAAAACTTGGAGGGTTTTTCGAGTGAGGTTGATTCGGATGGAGCCGGCTTTGGTGGTTCGACTGTTCGTCACCGCAGTGATATTGGGGACGATGATCATTGTCGCCGCGCCCGCTTTTTCCCAAGCAACCTCTGGATTGAGTCGGGAGATGAATTTGGGCGAACAATGAAACTTTTCGGCGACGAGTTCTTGCAGCGTCACGTAATCTAGCCGTTCCTGTTTTGATTTCTCGGTCCAGCCAGTTCCCATTGGCAGAAGTCGCGCGGTGTCGTTTGTGGAGATTTCATAAAGGGTCAGTGGCGGAGTCTGGATCATCATCTGTCCGCGAGTGAGTCGGTCGAGTTGTCCGGTTTGTTCCAATCCGGAAGCGCGCTGGAAGGCTTTGAGTGCGGTTGCTGTTTGCTCGCCGCCAACACCGTCGATCGAGCCGGGCGAGAATCCGCGCCGAGCCAGTTCAATCTGCAATTCGTTTTCGTCTTTCGGATAATGCGGTTTGAAATCGCGAAAGTCGGCCATCGGGACCGGTGGTTTGGCCACTGTGATGTTGGTGACGGCATTGGTCACGACGGGGGGCACGAACGCGTTGGTTCGCACCGGCGGCTGGTTTGTTTCGAGAGGTTTCTTTGCGATGAATGCGGGCTTGGAGAAAAATCTATTCTTCACCCAATTGCCGCCGAGGATAAGTACTGCCGCCGGCAATAACCAAATCAGATGATGCCACCAAGGTTTGGTGGGTGGCGGAAATGAGAGTGGCTTGAACTCCTGCACGGATTGAATTGGCCAGCTACAACTCCAATTGACCAGTGGAACTAGTTCACGGCGTGTGAACGAAAGTCATCGAGCGCGGGCGGAGAGCTGCCAGCATCAGGGAGTGGCTGCTTGTGGGGTGTCTTTTCTGCGGAAGGAAAGTGTGGTGATGGGTTGTTGAGCGGGGTAATTGGCAATCATGTCTTCGGTGGTGGCGAGCACCCACGGGTTGTGATGATGGTACCCGTTTTTGGTGAAGACAATGTTGGCGGCGATGTAGTTGGCCATGTGAAAGAGTTCGCCCTGCGAATCGATGAGGCAGATGACGTCGCCCAAGGCCGGCTTGTCGGTAATGGGGTAGTAATCCTTGTCCAGTTTTGCTTTCGCTGCCTCGATGTGTGTGAATCTTGCATCGGGTTGATCGGTTGAGAAAAAGTTCAGCGCCGTCCAGTAACAATTCGGCTTCTCTTCATTGCTGCCCAATTGCGGGTAGGGGAATGTGTAAACCCGCTCGCGGGCGAATGGCGGCAACAGATGGATGATGTCCAACGAAACGTCCTCTTGTTCACGTGAAAGGGAATTGAGCAATGACCGCAAATCTTTCGCGTGCCAGCCACGGCTCCAATAACCGATGATTTCATCCATGTTCGCGTCTTCAGTGATGTGCAGATTTACCAGAAGCGCCGGTCTTCGTGAGAGTGCCTTGACGACGTTTCTCCGTTCCAACGGATCGGTGACGACATCAAAGAGCGCCGGCATATCGGAGAAATAGATGACGTTGCCTCGCCGATACAAGAGGTTGTTGATGCTCTCGTATGTATCTCGCGCCATCGTTTGCGTCAGTTGAAGATCGGACAACCAGTTTTCAGGAACTGTAAATGGAGAATGGTGGCGCGGGTTGATTGAGGAGCTGCCGAGGATTGCGTAAAGGCTTGTCCGAGCTTCACGCGATAATTCGCGGACAATTTTGTGATCGGGTATCAGATCCAATCCATCAGCCGTTTCTTTGCAGCGGTCCGGCGCCAACAACTGGACTTTTTGATCGGCGGTCAATCCAATCCGATCAAAAATGGCGGTCACTTCCTGTCGGTTTTGCTTCTCAAAAATCCAACGAGCCTTTTCGGTGAACGGGGAGGGGATTCCCAGAAAGGCATCGGGCCGTTCGATGGTGAAAGATTTCGCGTACAGTCTTCCCCAAGTCGCGTCCTTGGTTGAAATCTCTGTCACGTGATTCGTTGTCGCGTGATGTGCTGGCTTGATATTCGACTGTTTATTGTCTGGCAGATTCTTCGTTGAGAATTTCGCAGAGATTCCCCAAATGCCAGCAGCCAATACGATGCCAATCGCCGCCAACATCCAAGCCGAAAGCTGGATGGTAACAACCGGTTTGCTATGTGTTTTAGGCTGATTTGTCTCCATATTTCCGAATGTCCGTTTCCGTTCGCGCCCGACTAGACGTACTTACAATTAAATAAGTTACGAAACTGAACAAGTTGCTCAATTGGTGAACTTCAGGCGAAATTGACTTGGCAGTCAACGTGGCTATTCAAAGCGGGTTAATTCAATCTGAAAATCGGCAACCCATTTCCAATCAGCGTCTGGAAACGTCGCCTCGGGTGCCTTTGTCGAAGCGATTGGCGGCGAAAGTGGGTTCAGCGCCGCCGGTCAATAGCATGCTTTCAAGCATCGTCGCCGGCGTGCGTCGGTCAGCAATCCGGCAGCCATGAACGATGGCGTCATGCACGTTGTGCAGATGGATTCCGCGATGAGTCGGGTCAAAAATCTGGCAATTGGCCAGCGTCACGTCACGAGAATCGCGCACGTCGATTGCGCCACCGTTTTGAGCATCGCCTGCACGGGCGGATTCCAGCACGAGGCCATCCAGAAGAATCCCGTTCGAATCGCGGATCGTTACTCCATCGATACGGTCGCCTTTGTAGTCTGGATTGTAATCGATCGTGTTCGTTCCCATCGTCACATTGCGACATTTGTCGATGAGTGCCGTGCGCTCGAATCCTGAGCAGAACGAATTTCCGCTCACAACGACACCCCGGCAACTTCTCAACAACAGATTTGTGGATTGGCTCTGAATGACGTTGCCCGTAATTGTCCAAAGACCGGCGCTCGTGGAGAGCCCATTGGGAGATCCTTCGATGCGCACATTCACCCCGCCTGGACTTTTGACCGCTTGAATGGTGCAAGAGGCAATGGTTCCTTCGCGCACCGTTCCTTCGCGAGCATCAATCCAGACATCCGCCGAGTCCGGCGCAGACAATGCAGGATCGTGATTGTACTCAATATCGCAACCGGTGATCTGCAGATTGCGAATCTCGCTTCGCTGAATCTTCACTCCTGCGTGAGCGAAATAGCTGATATGGCAACCCACGATGTTCGCCTGATGCAGATTCACACCATCAAAATAAACACCGATGGCGTCCGCGCCGCGCCCTTCATAGAAATGACAGTGTGAGAGAAGCAGGTTGCGGTTGCGTTTGACCAAGTGCACTGCGTATCGGCAACGGCGAATCAGCACGCCAGTGATTGTGGCCTGCATCGACCCGGTGATTTCAATCCCAACTGACAGCGGATGGTTGCCGACAATCTCGATGTCACGCACGGTTGGCATCCGTTCGCGTTCCCAAATCACAGGCTTGAATCCAGTCGGGTCTGCCGTGCGATCGTGAGTGCCGGTGATTCTAATCGCTGGTCCCGGTCCATCCATGAGGAGAGTGGCCACGGCTCCATTGCCGTCGATGGCTAGTCGGCCCAGTCGAGACAGATCGAGTTCTAGCGACTTTGTGATGCGATAAATTCCACGAGGAAGATTGAGCAACCCTTCACCCTTTTCCAGCGCGTGTTGAAGTGCACGAGTGTCATCAGCCCGGCCATCTCCAACCGCTCCGAAATGTTTCACGTCACTCATCCCAAATCATGAAAACGGATCGCAAGTCGCCGGCTATTTTTGAACGGTTCCGAGTTGGTGAATCGTCGCGTACACGTCCTGCTTGATGGGTTTTCCTTCGGCTGTGTTGAGCGTGTAGCTGATCTTGAGTTGATCTGCTGGTCGCAACTCGGAAATCTGCATCGCCACAGTTCTCCCATCGGACAATAGCACGGCGGATTTCACTTCGAGTTTGTCGTGCTTGCGCTGATTGGAATCGTTGGCGGAAAATTCCGCAGAGCCGTAGGCACCGGTCCATTGATAATTCCAGGATTCAATGGAGTAGTTGGCTGTGTCGGCGACAGTCTTGGCATCGAGTTTGGAATTGAAGGTGAGCTGGATGCCATCACGCTGAGATTTGAAAGCGACCGGCAATTGAATGGGCTGGCCAGTGTAACGCACCCGATAGAATCCACCGTCTTTAACCGCGCTGGTTTGCCAGCCTTTCAAGCCCGACAGATACACTTGTCCATCGTTGGGATGAACGCGCCCGCGCATGACACCGCTGTTGAAACGAATCGGCAGTTGAATCATCGCGCCCTGAAAATCTCCGTTTTGATTTTCTGGCATCACGGCAAATAAAGTGCATTTGCCGTAGCTCATAAAGAGAAGTTGGTCGTTGAGAGGCCCCCATTTCTTGCTCGTCACCCAAAGTTGGCCGCCGCTGGAATTGTCCATGTTCATCGGCAACCAGGCCATGGGTTTGTCGTAACTGGTGGGCAACGGCACAGTGGCATTTCCCCAAGACTTGAATGCAAATGCTGCGCGATCTTTCGGGTCGCTTGGATTGGCTGTGAAGTTGGTTCCGCCACGTTGAAAAACCAGCGGACGTTGTGCGGCAGGAGTCATTCCATAGAAGCCGCCTTTCTTGATCCAGTTGAGTTTGCTCGATGGCATCCAATGCCCCTGATTGTCGCTCACGGTGATTTCGTTGCGCGGGCCCACGGTCATTCCATTGGGAGCACGCAACCCCGTCGCAAACACCTCCGCGCGACTGCCATCTTTCGAAACCTTGAAAAGGCAGCCTTGATGCGGGGAAATGACTTCCGGTTCCCAAGGCGATCCTTTGGCAAAGTAAAAATTCCCCTCGGTGTCCGTGTGCAAATCCATGCTGAACTCGTGGTAGTTCGCCGTCACGATCGTGTCGTTGTTGAAATTCTCGAAGTGATCCGCTTCACCATCCTTGTTCAAATCATGCAGTCGAGTGATCTGATCACGACCCAAAACGTAAACCGTGTCCTTCACGATTTTCAGTCCAAGCGGCTGGAACAACCCCGTTGCGAATCGTCGCCAAGTGACTTTCTCAAGCGGACCATCAATGCCAGAGACCAGCCAAACATCGCCGTGGAACGTGCAGATGGCCGCGTTCCCATCTGAGAAAAAGTCGAATCCGCCAAAAAATGTTTTGGCATTGTAAGGATTGGTTGCCGGTTCATTGATGATGTCCACTGCATACGCTTCCTCGTTTCCACCCAACGTGCCGCGCGTCACAACCGTCTCCGTCCAATGTGCCGCGCCACCTTTGGTGAACGCGCGCAGATCCGTGAGTTTTGTTTCTGGAATTGCAGCCCAATCGGCAGGCTCGTTCACAGCCATGAACGCGATTTGAAACGGTTTGTTTGCCGCAACGGAACCCAGCTTGAGGGCCAATCGGCCGTCCGCCGTCACTTCCAAACTATTCTTCGCCGGCAACGAAGTGCCACGGATCGACACTGATTTTCCATTCGCCAGCAGTACTGTCACGGGTTTTGGATTTGTCGAAAAATCTGTCTTGGGAAACTTGGCATCCACTCCGTCCATCAGGACCAGCGTCTGTGCTCCGCTGGGTTTGGTGAATTGGATTGTACGCGTGAATGCCGCTTTGCCATTTACAGACACATGACCGGGCAGCTCCAGCACATCCGCGTTGCCGACAGAATAATTCAGCACCACGTGATCACCGTGCTGATACAGACCTTTGTAATGCGCCCAATCCTTCGGAAGAATTCCTTGGCGGTTTGAACGAGGATCATCAATCGCGCCATCTTTTCCCCAGCCCGGGCCAGCCTTGATGCCAAATGCTGGCGCGCCTTTGACCTGCGGCGGCGGTGGCCAGGCGATTTTATTGAGCGTATCGCCAAACTCCAGAAATTCACCCGTCCAAGCCATCGATACTCGGAGCAAATCAGCGTCAAAACAGATGAACGCATTTTTCTCAGTGCCGACCGTGACGATAATGCCCTTCATGGCGATCGCATCGGAATTCGGTTTGGGCGCACGAATGGTTCCCGAGAAAAACGGTCCTCGCACCGGCTCATCGGTTTTCGCCTTTTGGGAAAGTACAACGGTCACTGGCATCAGAAACGCCGCTGCCAGAAACAGGTTTAGTCGGATATTTTTCGTCTTCATGGTTTGTTTAAATTCCGTGCAACAAGGAGCTTCTTCTCAATCCTTCACAATCTTTATTTTCCACCGGCCACCGGCGGCACAGGCGCGAGAATTCGCGAGGCGCGTGTTCGCTCGTGATGGATCGTGTTGGTCGCAGTCACGGCATCCTTGGGAAACTCAATCGTCTGCGGGCCGCCGGTCTGCGGATTGGGTTCATACAGTGGCGCGCCGGTGCTGGCGATCGTCACGCGAATGCGATGGCCTTTGTTGAAGATGAGGCTCGTCCAACCGATGTCGAATGCGAGCTTCACCGGTTCGCCCGGTGTCAGCAGCGTCTCGCGGTCAAAGCCCTCGCGGTAGCGCGCGCGCCGGGGATAATCCATCACCAGCATCGAGCGGCCATCGGGATACACGTCGCTCACGCGCACAAGAAAATCCGTGTCGCGCGCCGTGCTGCTCACCCACAACTCAGCTTTCACAAGGCCAGTCCATTCCACGGGCGCGGCGAGTTCTTCGCTGGTGAACGTGCGTACTTCCTTCTGCTGCTCAAATTCGCGCGCGTCTTTTGCACCGGGAAATCCCGCGCCGGGAATCTGCATCGGATGCCGCGGATCACTCTCGTAACTCGTCCGCGAACGCTGCTCAGTCGGCGCACTTTGCGCGAGATTGCCATTGGCTTGCAGGTGAAAATAATTCGTTCGCGCTTGCGGCGGCCAGTCTGCTGCGCTGCGCCAGACATTGCCCGGCGCGCCTTTCTCGCCCACCGCGCCCATCACGTAGTAGCGCACGGCCGGTTCTTTCTCGACGTTGTTTGGCTCGCCTTTCAAGTGATGATTGAACCAGCGGATCATGTGCTCATTCTCCGGCCACGTCGCGTTGTCGGGATAGGTCAGCTCGGCAACCTTGCTGCCTTTATTCAAACGGCCATGCAGCCACGGACCGATGATGAGCTGCTGTTTGCCTCGCGAATTTGCTCCGCCATTGTGCTGCCGGCCGATGAAACTCATCACCGAACCTTGACACATGAAGTCGTACCAACTGCCGATGGTGAAACACGGCACGTCCATTTTTGGAAAGTGCAGCGAGCAATCTTCCGCGCGCCAGTAATCGTCGTAGTGCGGGTGGGAGAACCACTCCTCCATCAGCGCGCGATTATGCGCCGGCTCGCGCGCCACCTTGTCCATGCTCTTGAAACGTTCCGGCCGCGTCACACCGCCGATGCGATAGCCCTCTTGAAAAAGGCTCAGGCCCGTATCCACCATGTATTGCGCGGCGAGATGCGGCGGCCGCGTGACGGCGAGGAAATTCTGCGCATAACCCCCCTGCGAACTGCCGAACGTGCCGACTTTGCCCGTGCACCACGGCTGCGTCGCCAGCCATTCACAGGTGTCAAAGCCATCCTTCAAGTCGCCCCACGCGAGCGCACGATAACCCATCCAAGTGCCCTCGGATTGCCACGTGCCGCGAAAATTCACCATCGCCACAACGAAGCCGGCCTCTGCCAGTTTGGCCGCCGCCTTGCGCGTGCCGATGCCGCGAACATCTGCGTAACGCTGCTCGAACAACGCCGGCCGCTTCCCTTCCCCCTTCGGAAAATAAAGCCACGCAGAGAGCCGCTTGCCATCGCGCATCGGGATCATCACCTGCTCCTCGCGCACGGTTCCCAAATCCACCACCGGCTCGGCGGCGTGCAATGTCAGGGTGAAAATAAAAGCGGCGAGCGCCGCCCATCGTGGTGTCATTCCCGCAGCGTGCCGCAACCAGAGATTCCACGCAATCGAAGTTCATCCGAAATCGATCGCAGCAGTGCGTGACAGCGAAAACCTGGAGAGGTAGAAGTGGCGTTGAAAACCAAATGAAAACGTTTCGGATATCCCTCCTTGCTGCGGTCATCGCAATCACAATGGCAAAAGCCGCCGAACCCGGGTTGCTCAAGCCACTGGCCGGCGTCAAGCGGATCGTCTTTCTAGGCGACAGCATCACGCATGCGGGGCAGTACGTGGAATTTGTCGAGGCATGGTGCCGCCTGCGTTTCCCGGACCACTTCGTTGATTTCATCAACATCGGGTTGCCGAGCGAGACCGTCAGTGGCCTCAGTGAAGACGGCCATGCGGGCGGACAATTTCCACGGCCTGATTTGCACGAGCGCCTCGAGCGTGTGCTGGCCAAGTCCAAGCCCGATCTGGTCGTCGCCTGCTACGGGATGAACTGCGGCATCTATCTGCCATTCGCCGGGGAGCGTTTTGCAAAATATCAAGACGGCATGGAACGCCTGCGCAAAGCCTGCGCTGCTCATGGTGCAAAAGTGCTGCACGTGACGCCGCCGACTTTTGATGAAGTCAAAGGCGGCAAGCCCGGCTACGGCGCCACGCTCGACCGTTACTCCGCATGGCTCGTGGGCCAGCGCAAGTTGGGCTGGGATGTGGTGGATTCGCACGCGCCGATGAACATCCATCTCGCCGAGCAACGCGCGAAGGATTCCAAATTCTTTCTCGCGGGCGACGGCGTGCATTGCAACGAGACCGGTCACTGGCTCATCGCAAAGGCCATTCTGCTGCACTGGGGCGAAAAGCAGGTCGCCGAAGTCGCCGATGCAAAGGCTCTGATGGCGGCACATGCACACGGCGCCGCCGTGCTCAAACTTGTGCAACAACGTCAGCGCCTTCTCAAAGATGCGTGGCTCACCGCGACGAAACACATCCGGCCCGGAATGAAGGTCGGCCTGCCGCTTGATGAAGCGAATGCGAAGGCTACGGAGTTGGAAAAACAAATCCGCGAAACGCTCGGCAAGCCCAAGCCTTAAAACAATCATGAAGCCTGCCTCTTCCAACGGTGCCACTCGCCGCAAAGAAAAGTCCGCGAGGCGTTGAGTGCGCTGGGTGCCGGGCCACTCACCGATCTGTAAGCGGGGCTAAAACTCGCGCTCGGCAATTCTGCAGGGAGTGGGCACAATCCTTCGCATGCGACACGCATTGATTGACTCGAAGTTGTTCGTCGAACATCGCGCGCGTTTGAAGGGCTTGCTTGCGCCCAAATCCATCGCCGTGCTCAACGCGAATGACGTGCTGCCCACCAACGCCGATGGCTCGCTCACGCTGCATCCCAACTCGGACCTTTTTTATCTGTCCGGCATCGAACAGGAGGAGAGCATTCTCTGGATTGCGCCCGACGCATTTGATCCGCGCCACCGCGAGATTCTATTTCTGCGCGAGCCCAGTGAGCATTTGAAAATCTGGGAGGGCCACAAACTTTCCAAGGCCGAGGCGCAGAAGATTTCCGGCATCGAACAGGTGAAGTGGCTCTCGGAATTCCCCGGCCTGTTCCGCCAGATTATGTGCGAGATGGAGCATGTTCATCTCAACTCAAATGAGCACAAGCGCGCGACGGTGGATGTGCAGACGCGCGACGACCGCTTCGTTTTGGAATGCCTGAAAAAGTTTCCGCTTCACACCTATCACCGCCTCGCCCGGTTGATGCATCCGCTGCGCGTGGTGAAGTCGGTGGGTGAGATCCGACTTCTCCAGGAGGCCGTGGATATCACTGCCGAAGGCTTTGGGCGCCTGCTGCATTTTGTGAAGCCGGGCGTGCACGAATACGAAGTGGAGGCCGAACTCATCCACGAATTTGTCCGGCGCCGCGCCAAGTTTGCCTATAATCCCATCATCGCCAGCGGCGCCAATGCCTGCACGCTGCACTACAATCAGAACGACCAGCCCTGCCGCAAGGGCGAGCTTTTGCTGCTCGATATCGCCGCCTGCTACGCCAATTACAATGCCGACCTCACGCGCACCATTCCCGTCAGCGGCCGGTTCACGCGCCGGCAGAGGCAGGTGTACAACGCCGTGCTGCGCGTCATGCGTGCGAGCATCGCCGGCGCGACCGTCGGTAAATTGCACCGCGATTGGCAGAAGGAATCGCAGGCCATGATGAATGAAGAATTGCTGGAGCTTGGCCTCCTCAAAAAATCGGACATCAAAAAACAGACCGAGGCCGAACCCGCCTGCCGCAAATATTTCATGCACGGTCTGGGCCATCCGCTGGGCTTGGATGTGCACGACGTGGGATACACCGACCAACCCTTCGCGCCCGGCTGGGTGCTGACGGTGGAGCCGGGCATCTACATTCCGGAAGAGGGCTTTGCCGTCCGGCTGGAGAACGACATCGTCGTGACCGCAGACGGCCCCGTGGATCTGATGGCCCGCACCCCCGTTGAGGTCAGCGAAATTGAGGACTTGATGGCCCGCCGCCCGCGCCACAAGCGCCGTTGATGATGGTGTGTGGCGGACTTCGCTAATGGAGGCTTGCGGCACATGCCGCAGCGGTGGAGAATGTGCAGCATGCGAAAGGTCGGTGCGTTCGCAGTTCTGATGTTGGCTGCCGCCCTGCAATCGGGCGCGGCAGAGGCCCATGATTGGGAGAGTGTCTATCGCGCGCGCCTCAAGTGGTGGAGTCTGGCACCGGTGGCCAAGCCGCCTGTGCCCAAAGTGAAGGAGCCTTCGCGCGCGCGCAACGAGGTCGATCTTTTCATCCTCGCCGCACAGCAGGCAAAAGGACTCAAGCCCGTTGCTCAAGCGGATAAGCGTGCACTGGCGCGTCGGCTCAGTTTTGCGCTGACGGGTCTGCCCATCAGTATCGAATTGTCCGATCGCTTTTTGGCCGACGGCTCGCCTCGCGCCTTCGAAACCCTACTGCAGTCGCTCATGCAGAGTCCGCATTTTGGCGAGCACTGGGCGCGGCACTGGATGGATGTGGTGCATTACTCCGACACGCACGGTTACGAATGGGATGCGCCTGCCAAGAACGCGTGGATGTACCGCGACTATCTCGTGCGCGCGTTTAATGCCGACATTCCCTTCCGCCAGCTTGTGCTCGAGCAGGTCGCCGGCGACCTCATTGCGCCGCGCGTGGATGCGGCAAGCGGACTCAACGAATCGCTCATCGGCCTCATGGCATTGCGCATGGGAGAGCGTCGGCACGGCGACAATGGCGATGCTGAAGGCGTCACGCAGGAGGCGATGGCCGACATCGTTGACACGCTTGGTAAATCATTTCTCGGCACGACTCTCGCCTGCGCACAGTGCCACGATCACAAACTCGATGCGGTGGGGCAGCGCGATTTCTACGCCCTGACTGGTGTGATGATGAGCACGCGCTGGAATGTTCGCACGGTGGACACAACCGACCCCAATCTCGCGACGATTGAAGAAATGCGTCGCATCAAACTGGCCATTGCCAGCGAGACTGCCAAACGCTGGTTGGGCACGAAGAAGGATATCGCCGAAAAAATCCGCGCCATCCAACCCGAGACCAATGCCACGACGACCTTCCCGGAGTCACTCGTGGGTTTCTGGAAAAAATCCGTGGCATCACCCGTCACGCCGGAAGCCTTCGCGCTGGAACGCGCGAGGCGCGTGGCGGAGAACAAGGCCAACTTGAAATTGCTGGCGGACTTCACGCGCGAAGATGGCGCCCGTGGCTGGCAATGGGATGGCGCGGGCATGAGACACGGGCTGGTGCGCGACGGCGAGATGGTGATTGCTGCTGACGGCAACAACACGCTCTCGCAGATTCTCCCCGCAGGCCGCTGGTCGCATGTCTTTTCGCAGCGACTCTCCGGTGCCGTGCGCAGCCCCCTCTTTGACGCCAATGCCAGCCAGACATTTTCGGTGGAGCTTGCGGCTGGCCGTTTTGCCGCGCGTTCCTTCATCGTGGATCAGGCTTTTCACTCCGAGCGCATGCAGTTCATGAATCAATTGATGCCGCGCTGGCAGACGCTCACGGCGGGCAGCTTTGCGACATTGGAAGGCGGGGTCGATCGCGTGCCGCGCCGTGTCTATCTGGAGTTGGTCACCAAATCGCTCAACAATTATTTTCCGCCGCGCACCGGCTACGGCGGCTTGAATGAGGCGGAGGTCGCTGACGAACGATCATGGCTGGGCCTCTCGCGGATTGTTCAACACCCGGCGGGCAAGCCGCCACTCGATGAACTGGCCCGGTTCGCGCCGCTTGCGGTCACCGCGCCGGGCAAAGCGGAGTGGGCCGATCGACTGGCCGACATTCTGCACGCGGCCATCGAACGCTGGAGCCGCAGCGAATGCGACGCCGAAGATGTGCGGCTTATCAACGAAGCCATCGAAGCAAAGCTTCTGCCAAACGATCTGCCCGCGAATTCTGAACTGGCCAGACACGTGGCGAGCTATCGCGACGCCGAAAAGAAACTGCAGCCGGACCGGACCATCGGCGCCGCGAGCGACTGGAACGAAGGCCGCGATGAGCGCGTCGGCATCCGTGGTTCTTATACCCAGTTGGGGGCCACGGTTCCACGCGGCACCGCGACTTTTCTTGGCGGCGCGGCCACACGCGCACAGCCTTTGTCCAGTGGCCGGCTGGAATTGGCACAGAGCATCATCGACCCCAAAAATCCGCTCACCGCACGCGTCTTTGTCAATCGCGTGTGGCTCCATCTTTTTGGAGAAGGACTCGTGCGCACTCCCGATGACTTCGGACACTTGGGCGAAGCCCCATCGCATCCGGAGTTGATCGATCATCTCGCTGCGCGCTTCGTCGAGGAAAACTGGTCGCTCAAAAAACTGGTGGCCACGCTCGTCACCTCCGCGACCTGGCGTCAGGGAAGCATCCCCACCGCGGGCGCTCTCAAAGTGGATCCGGAGAACCGGCTCTGGCATCACATGCCGCTGCGCCGATTGGAGGCCGAAGCCATCCGCGATTCCATGCTGTCGGTCTCCGGCCGGCTGGATGCAAAATTGTACGGCGCGCCGACCGACCCGTATCGCGCCGCAACGGACGCTTCCAAACGGCTCCTGAGCGGGCCGCTCGATGGCAATGGCCGGCGCAGTTTGTACACCAAGATGACGCTCATGGATCCGCCGCGTTTTCTGGCGCTCTTCAATCAGCCGATTCCAAAGCTCGCCACCGGTCGGCGTGACGTGACCCATGTCCCGGACCAAGCGTTGGCGATTCTCAATGATCCTTTCGTCATTGCGATGGCCAGACATTGGAGCGAGCGGCTTGCCAAAGACGGCGCGACTTCCGCAGAAGATCGTGCTGCGCGGATGTTGGAAAGCGCGCTCGCACGCCCGGCCTCGCCGGAAGAAACAGCGCGGCTCGTGAAACTCGTTTCGCAAAGCGCCGCCTTGCGCGGGGCAAAAACTCAAACGCTTCTGGATTGTCAGCCCGCCTGGCAGGACGTGGCGCATGCTATTTTCAACCTGAAGGAATTCATCCATGTCCCGTAACGCCGCCAGTCACGACACGACACCGTGCCCCGGATGCGCCGCACCAGCGCTCTCGCGGCGCGATTTTCTAGCACGCGCGCACATGGGTTTTGGCGCGCTGGCATTGGCGGGTTTGAGCCAACAATGGGCACTGGCTGCCAAACCAAATCGGCCACCGCACTTTGCGCCCCGTGCCAAGCGCGTGATTTTTCTTTTCATGGATGGGGGCGTGTCGCATGTCGATTCCTTCGATCCCAAACCTGCCTTGGACAAGCAACACGGACAGCCTGCAAAATGGCGTCCGGACACCCTCTCGCAGGCCATCAGCGCGAACCGCAAGTGGCTCAAAAGTCCGTGGCCCTTCCGTCAGCACGGCCAGTCCGGTCTTTGGGTCAGTGAACTTTTCCCGAACCTTGCACGCGTGGCCGACGAGCTGTGCGTGGTGCGCTCGATGGTCGGCGAGGTGCCGCTGCATGGCGCGCAGTCGCTCTTGTTGCACACGGGGAGGGCGGCGGCGGCGGCCCCGAGCATCGGCTCGTGGATTTCATACGGACTGGGCACGGAGAATGAACAGTTGCCCGGCTATGTGGTGTTGAACAACGACTGGATTCCCAACGGCGGTTTTCAGAATTTCGCCAGCTCCTTTCTGCCCGCCACGCATCAGGCGGCGATGGTCCGCGCCAAGGGAACGCCCGTGGACAACATCCACCCCGCCGACTCCATGGCGGTGCAGCAGGCCAAGCTGGATTTTCTGCGTTCGCAGGACAGCGCTTTTGCCCGGTCTCAAGGCAATTCGGCTGTGATCGAGTCGGCGATTGCCAATTATCAAACCGCCGCCCACATGCAGTCGCTCGTGCCGCGACTCTGCGATATCGCAGGCGAAAGCGTGGACACGCTTGAAATGTACGGCCTCAAACGCGCGAACGACTTTGACACCTCCTACGCCCTGCAATGCCTGCGCGCCCGGCGGCTCATCGAGGCGGGCGTGCGTTTTGTCGAGATCACTTGCCCCAACACGCACGGCAATAATTCCCCGTGGGATCAGCACGGCCAGCTCAAGCTGCGTCACGCCGAGAACGCGCGCATCACCGATCAGCCCATCGCCGCGCTCATCACCGATCTCAAGACGCGCGGCCTTCTGGATGAGACGCTGATTTTGTGGGCCGGAGAGATGGGCCGCACCCCGCACAGCGCGGGCGACGACGGCCGTGATCATCATGTCAGCGGCTACACTATCTGGATGGCCGGCGGCGGGATTCGCGGTGGCATGACTTATGGCAACACCGACGAGATGGGTATGAGCGCAACGGAGCAGCCGCTGGACATCCACGACATCCACGCCACGATTCTGCATCAACTGGGAGTGGATCACGAACGGCTCACGTTTCGTTTCGGTGGCCGCGACATGCGCCTGACCGACGTTCATGGGAAGGTCATCCGAGCACTGCTTGCCTGAAGGGGGCCGCCGCTGAATCTGCGGTGTTTAGAATTTTCCGGTGATGTCGAAGTAGAAGACCCAAGAGCCGAGCGAGCCAGCGAATTTGACGGTCTTGCCGTCGTCGTAGCCATGCCAGTCCACGCGGCCATCTTCGAAAAGGAAATTGGCTCCCGATGGCGCGCCGCCAGATTTCATGTGGCTTGTGGTGATCATCCCCGGACCATTCCAAGTTGTCACGCTGGCGGGAGGACCGGCATTGCCTGTGCCTTGAATCATGTCAGTGAGAATGGGCGCGCGTCCAAATTCTTCGCCGAATCGTTCTTTTGTAAACCACCCAAGTACGCTGGGTGAAGGGATGGAAATGCCGGCGTTGCCACCGCGATTGGGGAGGTAGAAGTAGCCGGTGAGTTGCATGTTGCCGCCACCCCAAGCCGCCTGCGCGTAACGATGCCATTGCTGTGTGGGACAGTGGAGCAGGTGGCGTTGATCTGGGCTTTCGGATGCCTTCGGATTGGCCATCAGATATTCTTTCCAGAATGCCTGAACGGTCCGCCCGCACCAACTCAAGTGCTGGCCATCGCGGTTGTCCGGAAAAGTATTGTTGTGGTCGGAAGCGTACATGGTCAAACCCACGCCCCACTGCTTCATGTTGGAAGTGCAATTTGAGCGATGGGCCTTTGATTTGGCAGAAGCGAGCACCGGAAGTAGCATGGCTGCGAGGATTCCGATAATCGCAATCACCACCAGAAGCTCAATGAGAGTGAACCCATACTTTGCTGAAACGTTTGGTTTCATAACAGCGTGATTCCGCGCCACAGAGAGACTACGGTCAAAATCGGATTTGGGCAATTGCCTTTCTTGATTGGGTCAGGTCACGATTGCTTTGGCGACATCCCCGTGGACATCCGTCAACCGGTAGTCGCGGCCTGCATGTCGGAACGTTAGGCGTTCGTGATCGAGTCCGAGCAAGTGCAAAATCGTCGCGTGCAGATCGTGAATGGACATTCGATTCTCGACTGCCGCCTGTCCATAATCATCGGTGGCTCCGTGGCTGAATCCGCCTTTGACTCCGCCTCCGGCCATCAACAGCGTGAATCCCTTGTTGTTGTGATCGCGGCCATCGGCGCCTTGAGCGTATGGAGTGCGACCAAATTCACCGCCCCAAATGATCAGCGTGTCCTTGAGAAGGCCGCGCTGTTCCAGATCCGTGATGAGTCCGGACATGGGTTTGTCCACCGAATTACAGCCGCCTTCCAGCGATCGGGTGAGATTAAAATGGTGATCCCAATTGCCGTGACTGATTTCCACGAAGCGCACACCGGATTCGACAAGCCTGCGGGCGAGTAAACATTTCCGGCCAAAATCATCCGTCGCAGGCGAGCCGATGCCATACAACTTTTTCACCGCATCACTTTCATTGCGGACATCCATCACAGCCGGCATCTGACTCTGCATGCGGAACGCCAACTCGTAACTCTGGATCACTCCTTCGATCTCGGAATTGTGAGGATCTTTTCGCTGCGATTCCCGATTGAGCGATTGCAAGAGATCCAATTCAATCCGTTGCCGCTCTCCTGGCGAGGGCGGTCTGAGATTCTTCGCCTCGGCTGATGAGATGGGGCGCCCCTCGGATCCGATTCGCGTCCCTTGATGGATCGCCGGTAAAAATCCACTGCCGTAATTCTGAGCACCGCCAAATCCTCCACTGGGAGTGATGGTGACGAACCCCGGCAGGTTTTCGTTCACTGTGCCAAGCCCGTACAACATCCATGCGCCGAGTGACGGGCGGACAAATTGCGAGCTGCCCGTGTGCAACTTTAGAAATGCCTGCGGATGGGATGGAAGATCCGTGTGCATGCCTCGCAATAGGCAAAGTCGATCGGCATGGTTGGCGAGATTTGGGAATAGATCGGAAATCCAAAGTCCGCCTTGACCGCGTTGTGCGAATTTCGAGCGAGGTGCCAACAGCGTGCTGCCGGGACGAGGCCCCGGTTTGCCATCGTCGGCGATGAGCTTGGGTTTGTGATCAAACGTGTCCACGTGCGAAGGTCCGCCGCGCATGCAGAGGAAGATCACGCGTTTGGCTCGCGGCGCGAAATGGGTTTGTTTTGGCGCTTGCGGGTTATTTTCCGCTGCGCGTGCAGCCATACTCGCAAAGGCGAGGTAGCCAAATCCGCACGACAACGTCTGCAACATTTGTCGCCGTGAAAAACTAAAGTCAGTGTGGCTGGGGTTCGGTGACATGGCGTTGATCAGTTGAGTGACCGGAATTCTGCACTGGCAAAGAGCGCGCGACAATAACTCGCCCACACAGCCGAGCTTACTTGAACGGTTCCTTTGCCACCGGCTAGGACTTCGTGTTTGGTGAAAAACTCGTTGGCAACGCGCAGATCCGTTTCCGTTGGCGATCGGCTGAAGACGAGCCAGCCAGCCAGATTCAACCGCGCGCGGAAAAGCAGTTCCGCGTCCTTGGTCGAATCATCCGGCTGCCATTTCAAGATGCGTTCGGCGAGACGTCGAGATTGCTCTGCGACAAACGGGCTGTTCAACATGAACAGCGCTTGGCCGGGCACACTCGTGCTCTCGCGCTTGCCGGTCATCAGGCTCGGATCGGGAAAATCAAAAAGGTCGAGCACTTCTGGGACAAGATCGCGCACGATTGGCAGATACACCGAGCGATGACGATCGGCACCGTTGATTCGATCTTCACTCAAACCAAATCCGCGCGGGCCACCCTGAATGGTCACTTCACCCGAACGGGCAACCAGCGAGCCGATGGGGGCGCGTGTGTCCAACTCGCCACTGGCTGAGAGCATCGCGTCGCGGACGGATTCCGCTTCGAGCCGGCGCGAATTCATCCGCCAGTGGAGCGTGTTGTCCGGATCGGCGAGCAGGGCTTTTTCATCGTGCTGCGTCGAAAGATGGTAGGCATGACTGAGCACAATTTCGCG
>CAMDOH010000030.1 GCA_945903605.1 Akkermansia muciniphila | reverse complement strand
CGGCACCGGCTGGCCTTGAAACGTTTTGGATGGCTTGCCTCCAGCCACATCGAGAATCGTCGGCACGATGTCGATGACATGGCCGGGCGTGTGTCGCAGTTCCCCTCGCGCAGCGATGCCTTTGGGCCAGTGAACAATGAGCGGCGTGGAGATGCCGCCTTCGTGAACCCATGTCTTGTGGCGGCGAAATGGCGTGTTGGCCAGACTCGACCAACCCGGCCCGATGCAAAGAAAAGTCGCGCCCGTTCCGCACACGGCGTCCTGATCATGACCGTCGCCGCGCACCATGATTTCAGCACTGGCACCGTTGTCGGACAGAAAAATGACCAGCGTGTTTTCCGTCGCGCCCATCGCGCGCACCTGTGCGAGAATTCGGCCAATCTCGCGATCCATCCGATCCACCATCGCTGCGTGAACAGCCATTTTGTCTGCCTGAAACCTGCGCTGCACATCGGTCAATTCCTCCCACGGCAACGGGCGGTTCACTTCGCCGGCTCCCAGTTTTTTGATCGCCTCGGGAAAGGGATAGGGCGGGCCCACCTCGCGCTCGACGGGCGAGAGCGTCGCGCCGCCGATGCCCTGCGTCTGCATCCGGCGCCATCGTTCCTCCCGCAGCGTGTCCCAACCGCGTAGGTATTTCTGGCGATAACGCGCCACGTCCTCTGCCGGTGCCTGCACGGGAAAATGCGGCGCCGTGAACGCCACAAAAGCGAAGAACGGTTTGTCGGTGAACTTTTGCGAATGCTCCTTGAGCGACTTGATCGTGTGATCGGCGATGGCCGTGCTCGTGTAATAACCACTGTCGGCCGCCACCGCTGGCAGCGGCTTGTCATCCTCCATGTGCAGGCGCGGCGCAAAATGCCGGTCGTGATCGTTCAAACTGTAAGAGCGATCGAATCCGTTCTCGAGCGGCTTTCCGTCCACATGCCATTTGCCCGAATGATACGAACGATAGCCCAGCGGCCGCAGCATCTCCGGTAGAAGTCGCGCCCACGTCGGTCGCGTGCCCTGCCCTCCGCTCCGGACACCTGGCACCGAGTCGCGCCGAATTTGCTGCGCGTAGTAACCCGAGAGAATCGCTCCGCGCGTGGGCCAGCAGCGTGCGGTGTTGTAAAACTGCGTGAACCGCAACCCGTCCTTCGCTAGCGCATCGAGATGCGGCGTGGCAATCTCGCCGCCATAACAACCCGCGTCCGAACTGCCCATGTCATCGGACAAAATCAGCAGCACATTCGGCGGCGCGGCGGCGGCGCGTGCAGTCCCTGCCAAGAACGCGAGGCACGCGCAGGTTGCGGCGAGATTGAGGAATCGTTTCATTTTTTGTCCTGTTTCGCTTTGGCTTTGGATTTCGGCGCGGCCGTTTCAGATTGGGGAAAGCGGCGGACGGTGACATCGTTTTTTTGTCGCGCACCGGGAGTGGTGCGTCCGTCGGTGATGGATTTCTCCAGCGTCGCGCGCAGCTCCGCGACCAGTTCAGGTTTTTCGGTGGCGAGATTTTTGGTTTCTCCCAAGTCGGTGTCAAGATTGTAGAGCTGCGGCGCGGTTGTGGGGATGAATTTCCACGGGCCTTTGCGCAAGCCGGGCGTGCCGGTGCTGGCGCAACTGATCGCATATTCGCGCACAGGTTTGTCACTGCCTTTGAAAAGCGGCATCAAACTAAAACTGTCCTCGCCTGCATGGTCGGGAAGTTTCGTGCCGAGAACTTCGGCCATCGTCGCCAGGAGGTCTGCCTGATGCACGAGTTGTGCGCAGACGGAACCGAGCTTCACCGTTCCCGGCCAGCGGACGATGAACGGTACGCGATGGCCGCCTTCAAACACCGATGTCTTGTAATCGCGCAGCGGCCCGCTGGGGAAATGTCCCTTCGCTTCCAGTTCCTTCACGCCGACAAGGCTGGCGCAGCCGTTGTCGCTGGTGAAAATGACCATTGTGTTTTCTGCGGCGCCGGCCGTCTTGATCGCATCGAGCACCCGGCCGATTGCGGCGTCGGTCTCCATCACGAAGTCGGCGTAATTGTTGCCGAGCCCGCTTTTGCCGCGCCACTCCGTGTTCACGGCGATGGGCGTGTGCGGCGCAGTGAGTGGCAGATAGAGAAAGAACGGCTGCTTGGCTTTTGTCTGCCGCGCGATGAAGTCCACCGCGCGATGGGCGAGCGCGGGCAGAATGGGTTCAAGCTGCCAATCTTTGATCGCAGGCCCTGGCAGACTGGCTTGTTTATTTCCCAACTTCGCAGCGGGCAAAAGTTCCGTCGGGATGCCCACGGTGCGGTCGTTCTCGATGAAACAATACGGCGGCCAGTTCGGAACATCGGTGCCGAAGTATTCATCGAAGCCGCGCGCGGTCGGTCCGCCGGGGATGGGTTGAGAAAAAACCTCCTGCCACGCCGCGCGATGGGCGTCCGTTGCTTCCTTCACGACTTTGCCACCGCCGCCCGCCTGCCCACCGAAGCCCGCGAAGAACGGGCGCTGCGCCTCCGTGATGGGCCAGTCGCGGCCCAAATGCCACTTGCCGATGCACGCGGTGCGGTAGCCATGCTGCTTGGCAAGACTCGCGAGGGTCAGCCGATCCGGCGCGATGAGTGGCTTCCCCCACACGGGCACGATGCCCTGCTGCAATTGCGTGCGCCAATGATAACGGCCGGTGAGCAGCGTGTAGCGCGTGGGCGAGCAGACGCCGCTGGAAGTGTGCGCGTCAGTGAAACGCATTCCCTCGGCGGCGAGCCTGTCGATGTTCGGCGTGGGAATCTTTCCGCGCTTTGGATTGTAACACTGCACATCGCCGTAACCGAGATCATCCGCAAGAATGATGACGATATTGGGCGGCGCGGGCGCGGCCAAGGCGACGCTGCACAGACAAAGGGCGAGCAGCAAGAATCGCAGCTGGTTCATGAACTCAGGGTTTCATCGCTGCGCGGATCACCGGCTCGAAGATGTCCGCTTGTCGCATGAAACCCAGATCACTGGCATGCGAGGCGTCGGTGGCACCTTCGCTGTCGTCGCCGTAAAGATGGTCGCCGGCGATGTAATGCAGCTTCTCAACGCCATCCTTTTGAAGTTGCGCGAATGCCTGGCGCAGCGCCGCGTGATTGTCGGTGTGAAATTTTGATTTGTTGGGCGTGATCCAGTCGTTGGTGAAACGCCGGTCCTCAACCAGCACGATGGGCGTATGGGGCCGCGCAGCGCGAAGTTGTTTCACGAGCGGCACGCATTTGGCGGCCACGTCGGCGGGTTGCATGTTGGGCAGGCAATCAATCACGTAAACGGCGGCGTCAATCTCCGCGAGCAATTCGCCGACGGCCGAGTCCATGCGACCATTGCCGGAGAAACCGATGTTCAACACCGGCCGGTCGAAGCGGCGGCCGAGAATGGCGGTGTGCACCATGCCCGGTCGCGAAGCGCACGCGCCGTGCGTGATGGAGGTGCCGTAAAAAACGACCGGCTTCGCTGCGCGCGGCGCCAACCCCTCAAACTTCGCTCCCGCCGTCACGCCGATTTCCAGCGATTCGATGCCGTTATAGAGTGGCAGGTAGGCGGCGTATTCGCGCATTCCCGGCGCGAGATCGCTGATCATCATCGTCTCGACCTTGGCCGCTGTCGGTCGCGTCACCTGCACCCAACGCCACTGGCCCTTGTCATTGCGCGCATACAAGTCGAGCCCGCTGACGCCCGTGGCCGGCATGTGCGGCATGGAGAGATTGGTCTTCGCCAACGTGTAGCGCGCGTGAATGGATTTCGCGTCGGTGGAAAAACGCACCATCATCCCCGCGCTGTCGCGGCTCAGATTCCAGACGGCGGGCGTCACCTTTCCCTCGGCCTTCGCGGGCAGACGATCGAACCAGCGCTTGCGTTCCTGATCGCCCCAGCCGCGACCTTCCACTCCCCACTTCGTGACATCATGCCACGCGACCTCCGCAGGCGCGGTGGCTTTGGGTGCCGCTTTAATTTTGTCAGCGGCGTTGGATGGCAGCGCCACGACACAGAATACGAGGGAGCAGAGGAGGGCTTTCATGATTCGGTTGAGTTTACCAAAGCCAAGCCGTTTTGAAACATGGAAATCGTTGAGCACTTTCAAGGCGACGCCTTCTTTTTGCCTTTGCCCTTTGGAGCCAAAACTTCCGGTTCGCTGAAGGGCGGCTTGTCGAAAGTGGAGCCGTCGCCCGTCACGCGCGGGTCGCCGGTGTCCGTGAGGATTTTCATCAAGCGCGCGGCGCTCTCTTTTTTCTGCGCGGCAAAGGCGGGATCCGCGGCGAGATTTTTGATTTGCTCGGGGTCATTCTTCAAATCGTACAACTCCTCACCGGTGCGTTTTGCGAAGGCGTAATCATAATGCCATTTCCAATTCGGGTCGTTCCGGTTCGCGACGAGCCACGCCTTGGTGGGGCCGGCATCCATGTCGGCAAAACCAATGCGCGTGTCCTGTTCCAACGTGGCGGCGGTTGGCGCGCTGTCAGCGGTGACAGCCAACGGCGCGCCCATCGGCCAGCGGTCGGGAGCGAAGTTGCAGATGTAGAGAAAATCCGTTGTACGCAAGGCGCGTTGCGGATAGGGCAGGTTACCTTCGCGCGCGCTACCGACGTGCCGCTCGCGTCCGGTGACGACGAATGTGCGCGCCGGATCCACCTGCCCGCTTTTATCCGATCGCAGCACTGGCACGAGACTGCGACCGTTCATTTTCGGCGGCAGTTTTGCGCCGCCCAGTTCCATGAATGTGGGTGCCAGATCCATCAGGTTCACGAAATCGTCCACCACGCGCCCAGCCTTGATTCCCGGACCTGCAGCGGTGAGCGCCACGCCGGTGCCAAAATCGTACAGGTTGCATTTGCCACCGGGAAAACCCGGCGCACCATGATCGCCACTGATGACGATGAGCGTGTTCTCCAACTGGCCAGCCGCTTTTAATTTCCCGAGCAGCACGCCCACATAAGAATCAAAAGCCTGCACCTCGCCGAGGTAATCGGCAAAATCCTCGCGCACCTCCGGCACATCCGGCAGGAATTTGGGCAGCTTGCCTTTGAGTGAATCGGGCTCGATGCCCCACAGCGCTTTGCCCGAACCTTTCACCCACGTGCGATGCACGGTCGTGGGACCGAACCAATAAAACCACGGCTGCGCCGGTTTGCAGTCGTCGAGAAAAGCCGCGAAGTTGCCGCGCACCTCTTCATGGATCAACTCGCGCGCAGCAGCAATCGTCTGTCCTTCGCGCACCCTGCGCGTGACGTTCTCAGAATAATTGTTTTGCTCGGCACCGGCCTTTTGATACGCGAATTGCTGCCCGCCAAAGGGTGCGTCCGCCGGTGTGCCCGGAGTCCAGACTTTGAAACTTTTACCGATGTGATAACCCGCCTCGCGCATCTGTAACGGGAAACTCGGCACGCTACCGTCCCAAATCGCGCCCTGCAAAATGGCCGCGCGGCCGGTGTTGAAGAAATACCGGCCCGATAAAAGCGAGCTGCGGCAGGGAGTGCAACTGGGCGCGTTGACAAAGGCATTCTTGAACAGCACGCCCTCGCGCGCCACGCGATCGATGTGGGGCGTCTTGACAATCTCGCTTGGCGACGGCCTGCCCGCCAGTCGCGCATACGCGCCGGCATAACGGCCCCAGTCATCGGCAAAACAGAAAAGCACATTCGGGCGCGCGGGCTTTTCTTGTGCGTGTGCAGCGATGACCGATAGCAGTGCGCAAAGGAGGTGTGCAGGATTTTTCATGGCAGTTTTTTATCGATGGCGAATTCCCGATGCAACGCGCGCAGTGAATCGCGCACGGTCGCCAGATCGCCCACGATGACAAAGTTGCGGAATGAATACTCGCCGGGCGCAAGTCCCTTCGGTTCCGTCGCGCGAAAGACGCAATTCCATTTCACGACCCGCTCCGCCGCAAAACGCCAGCGCCCATAGCCCAGTTGCGGCAGTCCTTTGGTCAACTGGTCGGGTGAGAATATGCCCATCGCATGACTGCCGCTGGGCGTGGCGAGCACGACAGGCAACGCCAATTCGCCGGGCCCGTCGGTGAGCGGCTCGAAGTCGCCGGTCTTCGGATTAAATTTGTGGAACTCGGAAAACTCCGCCGGCATGTAGCCGGTCACTGCTTCAAACACCGCATGGGTGTGCCGCTCGCCGACCGGCAGGTGAAATGTCACGTCGTACTGGATGACGTGCGAAAGATGGCGCCAGCCGATCTGCACGCGCTTGGTGAGCAGGTGCTCCGAGAGAACTGTCGTGTTCTTCGCCGGATTCGAGCCGGACTTCTCGCCCGGTGCCAGCCAGAAGGCCATCCGCGAAGTGGTCTGCAAAAGATGGTTGGTCGCCACGAGATGCAGCAGGCGGCTGGAGGATGTGAGTCCCGCGCCATCGCGCTGCGAGCCAGCCTCGGTCGGATTATAGGTTTCGGCCGTGAGCGGTGTGCCGACATCGAAGTTGGACGCAGACTGCAATTGGCGGCCGTGATCGGTCGAATTGATGAACTCCTTTCCATTCCACGTGAGCGAATGGATCGCGCCCGCGAGCCTCGGCGTGGTCGTGATGACCAGTTCCGATACGCCCGCCCTGGCCCGGATGACGCTGTGCCCGCTGGGCAGATCGCGTTCCGCAGCTAGTGCAGTCAGCACGACTTTCACTCCGAGCCAAGCGAGTGTCCACGCACGCAGGTTCATTGTTCTTTTTCCGATGGCACGATGGGCTGGCCTTCCCACATGGCGGTTTTGGTTTTCGGATCGTAGCTCAGCACACGATGCTGGCTGCCGGGCGCTGCGGGCAGATCTGTTTTGGGCAGCCATCGACGATGTTCAGAAATCACGCTGGCGGATTTTTTGTCGTTGGCCAGATTGGTCCATTCGTTCGGGTCATTCTTGAGATCGTACAATTCCTCCGATCCATCAGCGTATTGGATATACCGCCAGCGCTCCGTTCGCACGGCGTGATTGCCTTGATTGTGTGTGGTGATGGCGGGCCACTGGCGCGGTGCGCTGGCAGTCTTCAACTGCGGCACTAAACTGTGTCCTTCGAGTTCGTCGCGTTTCGGCAGCCTGCACAATTCAGCGAGTGTGGGATAGATATCGAGCAGCTCCGATGGGCGCGAGCACTTCGCACCCATTGCGATTTCTGGTCCGGCGAAAATGAGAGGGACTCGTGTGGCGCGTTCCCAAAGTGAATTTTTGCCAGTGATGCCTTTCTCTCCAAGGTGCCAGCCGTGATCGCTCCACAGCACGACGACTGTGCTGGACTCGCGGCCACTGTCGCGCAGAGCATCGAGCACCCGGCCAACTTGCGAATCCATAAAGCTGATACTGGCGAGATAGGCGCGGACGAGCGGTCGCCACTCGTCTTGTTTCTTGAGCAGCGAGAGTCTTGGCTCAGGCAGTTTCCAGTGAAGGAACCAAGAAAACTCTGGCGTGTCTGCGCGGTCATTCTCTTTCAAGGGTGGCAGTTGAAGCGTGTCCGCCGGATAAAGGTCAAACCACTTTTGCGAAGCGAAACAAGGGACATGCGGTAGACGAAATCCGGTGGCGATCAGGAACGGCTTGTCCTTTGGCGCGGACTGGATTTGCGCGATGGCGGCCGTGGCGATTTTCCAGTCGGCTTGTTCTTCATCGCGTTCGGGGAATGGCCCCCAATCCATCAATGGATGCGGCGTGCCGGGCAAGTTGGCGAATCGTTTGGCAGGTCGGGGCATTCCGGGCGCTGCACCCCAGATCTCGAATTCGCTTTTCTGGTCGACGGGCTTGATTGACCCGTCATGGAAAACTTTTCCACTGGTGGCTGTGAAATATCCGTGAGCGGCAAAATGTTGCGGGAGCGTGACTGTGTTTTGAGTGCGTTCGACTTGTCGGATGCCCGGCGTAAGGCCGTGGATACCGGTCGTGGATGGGCGCAAACTGGTGAGCACGCTGGCGCGTGAAGGATTGCAGAGTGGCGCCTGACAATGAGCGTTTAGAAATGTGGTGCCGCGTTTGGCAAGACGATCGAGATGGGGCGTCTTCACTTGCGGATGTCCGCCGAGTGGCCCCACCCAATCATTCAAATCGTCGACAGCAATCAGCAGGATGTTTCGTCGCGCAGGTTCTGCGGAAGACGCAGTTTGGAATTGTCCGGCCGCGAGAATACAGCAACCAAGTAGTGTCCATGTGCGGTTCATTCGTGAGATTGCGAGCGTACATTTGTGGCGTTGTTGAAACAAGTCTGCTGCGATATTGTCGTGTCGTGTTTGCAATCTCGCGACTGTGGAAGTGGGAAGGTGAAATGAGCCGCGGTGCATTTGCACTTCTTGGCGCGGCTTTATGCGCGCTGAAATACAATCTCGACCTGTTCGTTGCCAGAAAACTTTTCCATCTCCCGTGGAGTTTTTGGAATTACCAGTTTGATTCCGGATTGAGTTTGGAAAACTTGAGCCAAACGAATCCCCGGTTCCTGATGGTGATGCTTGTGCTGGCGGCGCCATTCGTTTGGATGGGTGTTGTGCTCACGGTCAAACGCCTGCGCTCAGCCGGCCTTCCTGTTTGGCTCGCCGCCTTATTTTTCGCGCCGTATGTGAATCTGTTTTTTTTCCTGATTCTCTGCGTGATTCCATCAAGCGATCAGAAGGATTTACCTCCCCTACTCGGCGTTGGGCGGATCCGAAACATGCTCGATCGCTGGCTGCCGGACCATCCCGTGGGCAGCGCAGCCATGGCGCTGTTGCCGACATCGCTGCTGGCGCTCGGCTTGAGTTTGATCAGCACACATCTATTGCAACTGTACGGTCTGGGGTTATTCGTCGGGCTGCCTCTGTTTCTCGGCCTCACATCAGTGTTGTTGTACAGCTATCACCGTCCGCGCAAATTTGGTTCGTGCGTTTTGGTGGCGCTCGCATCAGTTGCACTCGTCGGCGCAGCGATGCTGGCAGTGGCAATTGAAGGAATCATTTGCATCATCATGGCCGCGCCGATGGCGTTGACAGTGTCAGTGGTCGGCGGGTCGCTCGGTTATTTCATCCAGCATCATTGCTGGAGCAAAGCGGTCTCGACGCGCGTGTGCTTGCTGTTGCCGATAGCGATGCCGTTGTTCATAAGCATTGAACACGTCAGCCAACCGCCCAAACCGTTGTTTGAAGTGAAATCGAGTGTGATTGTCGATGCGACCCCCGAACGAGTTTGGCGGCACGTCGTCACCTTTCCGGAATTGCCTGCGCCCACTGAAATGATTTTTCGCCTCGGCGTCGCCTACCCAGTGCGTGCGGAAATCCAAGGGACCGGCCCCGGCGCCATTCGATATTGCGTCTTTTCAACGGGATCGTTTGTCGAGCCGATTGAAGTTTGGGATCCGCCACGGTTGCTGAAATTTGGAGTCACCGCCAATCCGGCGCCGATGCAGGAATGGACTCCTTACCGTGAAATTCATCCCCCGCACTTGGATGGTTTCCTCGTCTCGCGCGCAGGACAATTCAGGCTCGAACGATTGCCTGATGGCCGCACATTGATGGAAGGCACCACCTGGTATCAACACGGACTTTGGCCCGCTGAATATTGGCATTGGTGGTCCGACGCCGTCATTCATCGCATCCATTTGCGCGTGTTGCGCCACGTCAAATCGCTCGCCGAAGCCAGTCCATGATTGCACTCGGCAATCAGGGAACGATTTTCAGAATGCGGTCGTTGTAGCTGTCGGTGATATACAGCGCGCCATCTGCACCGATGTCGACACCGTGCGGTCGATTCAATCCTGCTTGAAGGGGAGGGCCATCCAGCCCGTCCTTGCCGGGTTTCCCAGTGCCCGCGACACGAATCAACTTTCCTTCACGCGGAAGGTATTTGCGGATGAGATGATTCTCCGCGTCCGCGATAATCACGTTGTCATCGCGGTCCACGCACAGGTGCTTCGGACCGTTCATCGTCGCTCCAAGCGCTGGCCCGCCATCGCCGTCCGCACCTTTTTTTCCTGATGAATTCACCACCGTGCGAATCGTTCCATCGGATTGAACTACGCGCAGGGCGTTGCCGCCGCGTTCGAGAATGTACACATTGCCTTTGCTGTCGACGGCGACAGCGCGCGGATCGGCGAGCGGAGATGTGGCAGCATTTGCTCCCTCTTTTGGCACGCCTCGCTGACCATTGCCTGCGAATGCGTGAATCATCCCAGATTTCATATCGAGATACCGCACGCGGCTGTTGTGAAGATCGACCAAGTAAAGTCGTGTCTGCTTCGCATCGAACGCAATGGAATAAATGCCGCCGAGTTTCGCTTCGCGTGCCGCGCCGCCGTCACCGGAAAACCCCTTTTCGCCTGTGCCTACCACTGTGCTCACGATTCCGGTCTTCGAATCGATTTTCCTCACGCGACAATTCCAAGTGTCGGCCAGATAGAGATCGCCGTTTGTTGCGACTGCAAAGTTGTGAATGCCATCAAACGCCGCCAGCAATGCCGGACCATTGTCGCCAGCGGAACCTTTTTTTCCAGTGCCCGCCAACAGCGACATTCTCCCGTCCCTGCTGAGCCTGAGCACGCGCTGGCCCTTTGTCATTTCGACGATGACCAGATTGCCCGCCGGATCCAATTGCGCAGAGAACGGTTCGCGCAACGCGACGTCCAACGCAGCACACGGAGGAGTCTTCATCCCCCCACCGGCTACGAGAATGATCTTGTCGGCGTGTGCCAGCATTGCCAGCGAGGGCAGGAGAAAGAGACAGCGTGTGAACATGGTAAAGAGTGGCCGATTTATATCCGATGAGACGAGTGCATAAAAAAACGGGACGGCCTGCGCCGCCCCGTTGTGAAAGATGATTGGTTTAGGTCTTTTCCGGATTGGTCTTGCCACCGGGGCGTCGGCCAGGGCCGGGCTGTGGGGCGTTCTTGCGGAGTTCTTCCTGTTTTTTCTTTTGATCAGCCGTCAACACCGCATCAATCTTGGTCTGCGTGGCCTGCATGAGTTCGCGCATCTTGGTGGATCGCTCTTCACGCGGTGTGTTTTGGTCTTGGAACAATGCCTGCATCTTCTCGCGTTGTTCTTTCTGGATGGCTTCAACTTTCGTTTTTTGCTCGGCTGTCAAATCCAGTTGATCGAGTCCTCCGATGCCGCCGCCTCGCGTGCCGCCACCGAAACCGCCGCCAAATCCACCGGCGCCGGGGGCGGGAGCTGCCGCCTGAATCTTGTCGAACTTTTCAGACTGCTCCTTGGTAAGGATTGCCTTCACCAGTTTGGTGGTGGCTTCGCGCAATTCGCGCATCTTGGTGGCTCGCTCTTCGCGCGGTGTGTCTTGATTGGCGTACAGTGCCTGCATTTTTTCAGCCTGAGACTTCTGGATGGCCGCCACTTTTTCCTTTTGCTCGGCTGTCAGATCAAGTTGATCGAGTCCGGCTATGCCGCCGCCACCAATGCCAAATTGTGGACGACGCGTGGGTTGATCTTTTCCGGGAGCGTCTTTCTTCGGGTTATCTTGTGCGTGGACTGCCGGGATGGCCAGAAACGCGCCAAGCGCAACGAGGGTCAATGTTTGTTTCATATCTTCTGCTTCAGGGCTTGTTTGTATTATCAGGGCTTGTTTGTATTATTATTTATTTCGGGGCTGGCTTTCGACGATCCCAGCTCCAGCCAAGACGTGCGAAATGGATGAAAAGTTACCTATTGATCCGAGGCTGTAGTATGCCTGGGTTCGGACGCAATTCTTTGAGCTTCTTGGCTTGAGCCTCTGTGAGCAAAGCCTCCAGATCCAGTTGATGCGCTGCATTCAATTCAGATGCCTTCTTTGACTTCAATTCTTGCGAAGCCTCTTTGTCCGCAAAAATCTCCTTGGTCTTTTCAGCATTCGCACTGCGCAAGGTTTTGATCTTCTCGCGTTGATTGGCAGTGAGGTCCAATTGTTTGGCTTGGCCGCCAAAAATCCAACCCAATGCGAGCAGTTCCTGTTCAACGGCATACTGCTTGCGTTGATCGACATTGAGTATATCGCTGAATTTCGCGCGCAACTTCTTTTGTGATTCGAGGTATTTCGCCGCCTTGTCTTCGCCCGACAACTCTTTGTCGGCGTATATCTCATTCATTGCGCGCGTCATTTCTTTCGCCAGTAGATTCACCTGCTTGCGCTGATCGTCATTCAAATCAAAATCAATGCCGTAGCCGGCCACTTGCGCCATGTCAGCCTTGCGCTGCTGATCTCCGCGATGCTTTGTCACCTTGGCGAGTTGCTCCGCAGTAAACACCTTGTCAGCCTTGCCGCGGAATTCCTCCGTCAATGCAGCCCACTTTTCCTGCCGCTGCTTCCTGTCCAATTCTGCATTCTGAAAAATGGCCCGCGACTTTTCATCCTGCTCCTTCGTCAATGCCGCCAACTTTGCCAGTTGATCATCGCTCAGTCCAAGCGTCGTCGACATTCCTGTGTAACGATTCTCGTCCCATTTCCGTTGCTGCTGCGCCCTCAATTCAGTCAGCTTCGCGCGTTGCTTCTCGGTGTAAATATCGTGGATCTGCTTTTCACTGTCCTCGCGAAGTTTTTGCCAGAGCTTCGTTCGTTCTTCCGGCTTTAATTCCTTGTTCGTGAAAATCGCCGTGGTCTTTTCCTGCTGTTCCTTTCGCGCTTTCGCCAGCGCCTCAGTCTGTTCTTTGGTCAGATCCAACTGACCTTCCAAATTGAAATAACCCCCGCCAGCACCCGGACGTATAATTTGCGCTCCCTGTGCTTGTAATGCTGGAACACAGGCCAACACCAGCCCGGCTACTATCAGAGTCTGGATTATTTTCATGCGGTTTATTTTGTGGCTCTGGCTTGAGGGAAGCTTCGCAGAAATCACTCGCTGGTGCAAAGTCCAAAATGCACTCGCCAACGCAGTCTTTACAGCAGGAATGGGTTAAACCACCGCGACCACATTCTCCAAATCACCAACGCCGGAAATAGAGATGCGCACCACGTCTTTCGTAGCGAGCGTGAAATCGTCCCCCGGCACAACCCCCGTTCCCGTGAGCAGCACTGCACCATTTGGGAATGACTGCGAGCGGCAGAGCCAGTCCGCCAGCTCTTTGAAGCCGCGCTTGATTTGCCCCACACTCGTCTCGCCAGCGAAAATCACCTTGCCCTTGCGAACAATTTTCACGCCGATGTTCCATTGGCGAACCTGAGATTCAGAAACACCCACTGCAATCCACGGCGCGAGCGCGCAAGAGCGATCGTACACTTTGGCCTGCGGCAAATAGAGCAAGTTCTCGCCCTCAATATCGCGCGAACTCATGTCGTTGCCAGCGGTGTAGCCGACGATCTCGCCGCGCGAGCTGATGACAAGCGCCAGTTCCGGCTCGGGCACGTTCCACTTGGCGTCGCGTCGGATGCCGACCGGCTCGCCGGTGGCGACCACTTTTTCGGCGAGTGATTTGAAAAAGATTTCCGGTCGCGGCGCGTCGTACACGCGATCATAAGCCGTCGCGCTGAAATCACTCTCTTCCATCCGCGCCTTTTTACTGCGCAAATAAGTGACTCCCGCAGCCCAAACTTCCTGACGCTCCACCGGTGCAAGCAATCGCACGGCGGCAACTTTGTGAATCGGCAGCCCCGACTTGGCGAGCGCAACCAAACGCTTGGAAAGATTGTCACTCTCCAACAACGGAGTCAGCCGCTCGATGCCAGCGGCAGTGAGGTTGATGAGATGTTGGCCGTCCAGTGACAGGCCAACGCAGACTTGGCCATTGAGTTCGAAGCGACAGAGTTTCATACCCATTATGCGGAGTAATCCAAATAGACCGTTTTGACTTTGCTATAAAACTCGATCGCGCCGGGGCCTTGTTCCTTGAAGCTGTCGGTGCTCGATTTCTTCACGCCGCCGAACGGCGCCTGCAACGCGAGGCCAGTGGAGATCTGATTGATCTTCACCACGCCCGCCTGAATTCGCTCCGCATAAATCATCGCCTTCTTGATGTCGCGCGTGACGATGCTGGCGGAGAGACCGACATCCACGCCGTTCGCCACGGCGATCGCCTCGTCAAAATTCTCCACCGGCATCACCGCCACCACCGGTCCGAATACTTCCTCCTGCGCGATCCGCATCGTGGACGTGACGCTGCCGAGAATGGTCGGCTCCATAAAATAACCGTGCGCGAGATCGCCCTCGGCGAGTTGCTTGCCGCCGTGAACGAGCACGGCGCCTTCTTTCTGCGCTATGGCCACGTAGTCGAGGTTGCCTTTGAACTCCTGCTCGTTCACCGCCGGCCCCATCGTGACGCCTTGTTTCAAACCGTTGCCGACGACGATCGCTTTTGCTTTCTCGACGAGCTTTTGCGTGAACGCTTCGGCGACAGATTTCTCAACGATAACACGGCTGGTCGCCGTGCAAGCCTGACCGGTGAGACCGAATCCGGCGATGGCAACGAGGCGCGCCGCTAGATCGAGATCCGCGTCCGCCAACACGATGGTCGGATTCTTGCCGCCCATCTCCATTTGCGAACGAGCCATCCGCTGCGAGAGCACTTGATGCAGTTGATGGCCAATCTTGTACGAGCCGGTGAATGAAAGCGCCGCGACAGCGGAGTTGGCCGCGAGTTCGCCACCCACTGAACGACCCTCGCCGGTGACGACGTTCAGCACGCCCTTCGGCAGACCCGCTTCGGCGAGCGCCTTCGCGAGTTCGAGCGTCATCGCAGGCGATTGCGATGCGGGCTTGATGACGACGGCATTTCCCGCCACGAGCGCGGGCGCGATTTTCCAAGCAGGAATGGCGATGGGAAAATTCCATGGCGTGATGAGGCCGACAACGCCGAGTGGCTCGCGCCGAGTGAAAAGCAGATTGCCGGGCAAGTCGTGCGGAATGGTTTGTCCGCCGAGCGTGTAACTGATGCCGCCGAAGAAGCGGAAAATGTCCGCCGCGCGCTGCACTTCGCCGGTCGCTTCGGCGAGCGTCTTGCCCTCCTCGCGCGTGAGCAATTCGGCCAACTCGGCCTTGCGCGATTCGAGGATCTGCGACGTCTTGCTGAGAATCCGCCCGCGCGCCGGCGGTGTGGTGGCCGCCCATGTCGGCGCGGCCTTTTGCGCCGCATCAATGGCAGCAAGCGCGTCTTCGCGCGCACTCAATGGATATTGAGCGACAACCTCGCGCGTGTCGGCGGGGTTGGTGTTCTGGAAGGTCTTGCCGGACTGCGCGGCGATCCATTCGCCGGCGATGAAGTTTTGGTACGAACGCATGTTAGTGTTTAAGTCGGTCAATTTTTGCTGCGAGGATGAAATCGCTTTCAGTGAGTCCGTTGATTTTGTGTGTCCAAATGTTCACTCGCACTTTGCCCCACGCGAGGTAGATGTCAGGGTGATGGCCTTGTTTCTCTGCGAGGCGACCGACTCGATTGGTGAAGGCGAGCGCGGAGACAAAGTTTTCAAAGATAAATTCCTTCTCGAGATGATGACCGCGAACAGCGCGCCATTCTGCGCTGACCTGTGCTTGAAATTCTCGCAGTACTGCTCCCTTCAGCGGTGAAACGCCGCCTCGGCAGGGAACGCACTGTTTCTTGGCCAAGTCACAATGTCGGGGTTGCATGGGAGGCGGATGATGCCAAGCTGACTCGCGCAGGTGCAACCGAATAAATAAGTTTCAGAGCAGGCGCGTCTGATGTAGCGTTCGTGGGTAAACCCAAACTTGAGTTGAGCTATGCTGCGACTAATTGATCCCTCACTGAATCGCCGGCAATTTCTGAGCGCAGGAAGTCTGGCGCTCGGCGGATTGACATTGCCGGGTCTTTTGAAGGCGCGCGAAGCCACTCCCGGCAGGCCGATCACCGACAAGTCGGTCATCTTCTTGTTCATGCAAGGCGGGCCGTCGCAGACAGAAACTTTTGATCCTAAAATGACCGCGCCTTCCAACGTGCGCAGTCAGACGGGCGAAGTGGCCACGACGATTCCCGGCATCACCTTTGGTGGCACGTTCACGAAACTGGCGCGACAAGCCCACAAGCTGGCGATCGTTCGCTCCTTCGTGACGGGCGACGGTAATCACGACATCAAGCCCATCGTCGGCAAACACACTTTCGGCGCGAACATCGGTTCGTTGTATTCCCGTGTGGCGGGAACCGTACATCCCGCAACTGGTCTGCCGACCAACCTCGCCCTGTTCCCGCGCTCAGTGAATACCGCGACGCAGGAAGCGAACATGAATTTTGGGAAGTTCACATCCTCCGGGCAACTCGGGCAGGCGTACATGCCTTTCGTTCCCGGTGGTGATGGAAAGCTGCAGCAAGACATGCAACTGGCCATCTCGCGCGATCGATTGGATGACCGGCGCGGACTGTTGAACAGCCTCGACGGGCTGCGCCGGGCCATGGATTCAACCGGCGCACTCACGGGCACGGATCGTTTTCAAGAACAGGCCATCGATATCATTCTGCGCGGTGCGGCTGGAGCTTTTGACCTTTCGAAGGAAGACCCGCGCGTGGTTGCTCGTTACGACACGGCGCCGCTCGTGCCCGCTTCGCGCATCAGCAAACGATGGAACAATCACAAGAATTACGCGGACAATGCAGCGACACTCGGCAAACTGCTACTGCTCGCGCGGCGACTTTGCGAACGTGGCGCTGGTTTTGTCACGGTGACAACGAATTTTGTATGGGACATGCACGCCGACGTGAACAACGCGACGATGACCGAGGGGATGGATTATGTGGGCGCGCCATTCGACCACGCAGTCTCCGCGTTCATCGAGGATTGCGAATCGCGCGGGCTGAGCGAGAAAATCATGCTCGTGGCCTGCGGCGAGATGGGGCGCACTCCGCGAGTGAACACCAAAGGCGGACGCGATCACTGGGGCAACATCGCGCCGTTGCTCATCTACGGGGGCGGATTGAAAATGGGACAGGTGATAGGCGAGTCCACGAAGGACGCAGGTGAGCCAGCCGCCAATGCAGTGACCATACCCGACTTGAACGCCACGGTGCTGAACACGTTGATTGACGTCGGACAGGCACGGCTGAACAGCGGCCTGCCGCGCGAGGTGACCAGTGTCCTCTCAGCCGGTCAGCCGATCCGCGAACTTCTCTAGCCAGCCCATCGCCAAAAAAACCGCTTGTCAACGCGTGTGAGGCTGCTACGTTCCGCGCCCCTGTCATGAGAACGGACATACATCCAAAAGAATATCGGCTGATGGTTTTTAAAGACGTGATCAACGGCGAGATGTTTTTGTCCCGCTCCTGCGCGCACTCGAAAGAGACCGTCACGTGGGAAGACGGCAAGCAATACCCGCTCTATCTTTTAGGCATCAGCAGCTCGTCGCATCCTTTCTACACCGGCAAGCAGACCTTCGTGGACACTGCTGGTCGCGTGGATAAATACCAGCAGCGTTTGGCCAAGACCGAGGCGGCCAAAGCATCCGCTGCAGCCAAGCCGTCCAAAAGACGGAAGTAGCGCTCATCAATTTATCCGCCCGCAGTGAAGCCTGACTTCCTGCGGGCGGACTTTTTTCGTGCATGGAACTCAAGACGCACATCGAGTCCTTTGCCAACCGCCTCAAAGCGGTGGAAGCGGCTCTCTCCAATCCCGAGGTGTTTCAAAACCAGCAACGCGCACAGGAACTCGGCCGTGAATTTGCCCGACTGAAGGAATTCAGCGATATCGGCAATGCTTATCTCGAAGCCGTCGCCTCGCTCGCTGAAAATTCTCAACTGCTCACTTCCTCCGATGCCGAGATGGCTGAGATGGCCAAAGAGGAAGTCGCCCGGCTGGAATCGGAGGTCAAACGACTGGAATTAAAAGTACAGCGCGGACTCGTCCCGCCCGATCCATCGGATTCCCGCAACACCATCTTTGAAATTCGCGCCGGTACAGGCGGACTTGAATCGGCACTCTTCGCCGCCGATCTCCATCGCATGTACACCCGCTATGCTGATGAGCGCGGCTGGAAAGTGGAGATGATGGACACCAGCATCGCCGAACTTGGCGGCCTGCGCGAAGTCATTTTCAGCATCAAAGGACAGGACGTTTACAAGCGCCTCAAATTCGAGAGTGGCGTACACCGAGTGCAGCGCGTGCCCGCCACCGAAGCCTCTGGCCGAATTCACACCAGCACCGCCACTGTTGCCGTGTTGCCCGAAGCTGAAGAAGTGGACATCGAACTCAAGTCCGACGACCTCGAAATCACCGTCTGCCGCGCATCCGGTCCGGGCGGACAGGGCGTCAATACAACCGATTCCGCCGTGCAAGTGCTGCACAAACCCACCGGCATGATCGTCCGCTGTGCCGACGAACGTTCGCAGCAGAAAAATAAGATTCGCGTTCTCACCGTGCTTCGCTCGCGATTGCTCGATCGGAAGATCGCCGAAGAAAATGCAAAGTACGCCGCCCAACGAAAGGCGCAGATCGGCAGCGGCGACCGCAATGAACGCATCCGCACCTACAATTTTCCGCAGAACCGAGTGACCGATCACCGCATCGAACTCACTCTGCACAACCTGCCCACGTTTCTGCAGGGCGACATCGATTGCATCATCGACCCGCTCATGATCGACGACCTGAATTCCAAACTCGCCGCCTTCAAACTTGAATCGCAATGACGCCACGAGGTCTGATATTTGATTTCGACGGTACGCTTGTGGATTCCATGCCCTCGCATTTTGCCGCGTGGACCGAGGCGTGCCAGCCGCACGGCATCCATTTCCCCGAGAATCGTTTTTACACGCTCGGTGGCATTCCGACTCGTCAGATTCTTGAAATGCTTAAAGCCGAGCAGGGCATTGAATTCGATTCCGCCGCCGTCGGGCTGAGCAAAGAGGAAGGCTATTTGCGCCGGTTGAATCTCGTGACACGCATCGAGCCGGTGATTGAAATCGCGCGCGCCCATCGCGGCAAGATTCCGTTGGCGATCGCCACCGGCGGTCGTCACCACATCATCAATCAAGTGATCGATCTTCTCGATCTCAACGGTTGGTTCGACGCCATTGTCACCAGCGAAGACGTCATCCATCAAAAGCCAGCACCGGATATTTTTCTCGAAGCCGCGCGGCGCATCCAAATTGAACCGCAGTACTGTCGCGCATTTGAAGACACGGATATTGGGATTCAAGCCATCCGCGATGCCGGCATGGAGGCCGTGGATGTGCGCGAGCTATTGGCTGTTGGCCGGTAATTCTGCGGGCTTCTTCCACACGTAACGAAACATCAGTGTGCGCAACGCCGCTGTGAGCGGTATCGCGAGCACGCCCCCGAGCACGCCGCCCAACAAGCATGTGCCCGCCATCACGGAGATGATCACAGCCAGCGGATGCAACCCCACGCGCCCTCCGATGATTTTTGGTGAGAGATACCAACTGTCGAGCTTCAGCACCAAAGTGAAAATGGCCAGAATGATCAGTGGCTCCTGCCATCGACCGAATTGCGCAAAGGCCAGCAGCAACGTCGGCACCAGACTGATCATCACTCCAAGAAACGGCACGATGCTCAGGAATCCGGCGACCACACCGATGAACACCGCAAACTCCAAACCCACAATCCACAACCCCAGCGTCAGCAGCAACCCGTCCACAATCGCCACGAGCACTTGACCACGGAAAAAAACCACCATGCAGTCGTTGATCTCGCGCAGGACAAAAGCCAGTTCCTCCTTCAACTTTCCATCGCGCAACGGCAAATAATCCGTCCAGCTTTTTGCGATGCGCGATTCTTCGAGCAGAAAATAATAGACGTACACCGGCAGCAGCGCGAACCCCGCGAGCAGACCAAACCACGAAGCGACCATCCACACGCGATCAAGAATCCATTCCGACACTTTGGGCAACACGCCAGCGAACCAGCGGGTGACCTCCCCGCCTTGCGCCTCCCAAACGTCCTTGAGCCGGCGGCCCAAATCCGATGTCGCCATCCAATCGCTCACCCGTTCCTGAAGATTGTTCGCAAGCGTCGGAGCCTCGTTGATCATCTTCGTTGTTTCTTGAATGAGCTTCGGCATCACTGTGGCCGCCAATGCGCCGAGAATTCCCAGCGCCAGCGCAAACACAATCAGGATGGCCCACGAACGAGCCATGCGCCGCTCAAACCAATCCACCAACGGATCAAGCAAATAAGCGAGAATACCAGCGACTGCCAGCGGGATGAGCACGGGCGAAAGACGATCGATGATCCAGCCCAAGCCCCAAAGTGTCACGCCAAGCAACGCCACCGACAAACCGATTGCCAGTGCCGTGACAGAAAACCACAACACTCGTGCCTGTCTCGGTGTAGGGGGTGGAAAGCTCATTTGGTTTTGCCGAGGCGCTTGGATTTTTCTGCCGCTGCGCGCACGGCGCTCATCAACGCCGCCCGCACGCGCGCACGTTCCAATTTGTGCAGCCCCTCGATCGTTGTGCCGCCGGGGCTTGTCACCATGTCTTTTAACTCGCCGGGATGCTTGCCAGTTTCCAGCACCATCTTGGCCGCCCCGAGCAATGTCTGCGCCGCAAGCCGGGTGGCGATTTCGCGTGGCAATCCGGCGGCCACACCACCGTCGCTCAAGGCTTCAATCATGAGAAAGGCATACGCAGGGCCGCTGCCGGAAAGTCCGGTCACGGCGTCGAGCAGGCTTTCTTTCACCTGATAGGCGATGCCGACCGCGCCAAAAATCTGCTGCGCGATGGCGGCATCGACCGCTATCGCGTGGTGACCCAGTGCGAACGCGCTGGCAGAGGCGCCGACCAGTGCGGGCGTGTTGGGCATCACGCGAATGACGCGCGCTTCTTGCGGCAGGCCCGATTCCATCCGCGACAGTGTCACGCCCGCCGCGATGGAAAGGAGCAGATGTTTATTTGTCAAGCGGGGCGAGATTTCTGCCAGCACACCGGCCACTTGGTCGGGCTTGACGGCGAGCACCAGCACCGCGCAAGCATCGGCCACGGCGCCATTGGAGTTGGCCATACGCGCGCCCGTCTCTTTAGCAAATGCGGCGCGGGCTGCGGGCACCACATCGCTTGCGACCAATTGAGCCGGAGAAACGATGCCGGCGCGAACGCAGCCTTTGGCCAGTGCCGTGGCCATTTTGCCTGCGCCCAGAAACCCGATGGAGAGTCGTGCTGCCACGCGCGGTTTGTAACAGGAAGGACGCCCGCGCAAAAGAACTTCCTAGCCCGCGGGCGCGCTTGAAAATAAAAACGGCTTTAGGCGCGCAGGAAAAAGTTGTGCTGCTTTTCGCTGATGGGCATCTCCAGTTTTCCCATCACGAGCAGCATGTCTTCCCACACCTTGCGCTTTTCGCTGAGTGCCTGATTGCGCAGCAGGTACGCGGGGTGATAGGTGGGCATGAGCGGGATGCCCGCAAACTCCTGCCAATGGCCGCGCAGTTTTGAGATGCCTTCGGTCTTGCCGAGTAGTCCGTCGATGGCGGTCGCGCCGAGCGCAACGAGCGCGCGCGGCTGGATGATCTGAATCTGCTCAAGGAGATACGGCTTGCACGTGGCCATTTCGGCGGCAGTGGGCTTGCGATTGCCGGCAGACTGGCCGGGGGTGTCGGGGCGACACTTGAGAATGTTGGCGATGTACACGTTCTCGCGCGAAAGACCCATCGCCAGAATAATTTTCGTGAGCAACTGTCCGGCCTTGCCGATGAAAGGCTCGCCCTTTTCATCCTCATCGGCGCCCGGCGCTTCGCCCACGAACATCAGTTGCGCCGCAGGATCGCCCACACCGAAGACAACCTGCGTGCGCGAACTGGCAAGGTGTGCGCATTGAATGCAGGGCAGCACGCGCTCGCGCAATGCCGCAAGCGCGGTGGACTTGGAATCGTTCGTTGCTTTGGGGGTTCGCATGGCGGCAGGGATTGTTGCGGTCTCAACAACTTTTACAGGCGATGAAATTGGCGGTTCAATGGGACGCAATCGAGTGGCTGTCGGCAACACAGGCGCACTCAACGCTGCGATGGTTTCCTGAGAGACAGCCACATGCCGGGCGCCCGCTGATTTCAGCAACTGTAGATGACCAATGGTGGAGTCGAGTAATTCTCGGTATTCGCGCTGCACGAGAGTTTATTGCGTGGCGAGGTCAAGTCCGCCAACCAAAAACAGTGAACCATTGCAATCAATCATAGCCCCATTCAGACTCACCTCATGACTCGCCATTGCCATTCGTGCGGCTGTGAATACACATTGCCCGGACTGCCCGGACGCAGCGAGTCCTGCCAAAACTGCCGCACTGAATTAAAGGTGTGCCTGAATTGCATCAGCTATGATTCAACTATCGCGCACCAATGCCGAGATCGTCGGGCCGAGCCAGTGGCAGACAAACACATGGCAAACTTCTGTGAGTATTTCGATTTTGTGAGACGAGTATACGCCGTCAAGAACGATGCCAACCTACGCGAATCGGCCGCCAAAGATTTGCTCAAGCGACTTCTGGGCAATGACTGACACCTACAGATTGGGTTCCCGACGGGATTTGAGCATATCTGTTGCGTCTATTAATTGATCTACTATCTCATTATTCCCCTTGACGCGCTTCGGGGAGACCCGTATCAATCCGCCAAGTCTTAGAGGGGGGTGGGAACTTGCGGATTGGATTTGAGTAGATTTCGGCTCCGGTGAGTACAGCTGGAGCCAATTGTCCTACATAAGACCTACGTTGTACTGTTTCTGATTCACCGGGCTAGGCGGTCATCTTCTGAGCGCCTAGCCCGGGTAAACTCGAAAATTCAAACGCTCGCCAAACGAGTGGACTTAATCAAAAGCGTGCCCTGCGCAGCAAAGGACGTTCTTCAATTTGTGGCGGACCAATTCCTTGACGGCCTTGCGAGCAGGCCCGAGGAATTTGCGCGGATCAAATTCCTTGGGCTTGGTCATCAACACCTCGCGGATGGCAGCAGTCATGGCCAGGCGCAGATCGGTGTCGATGTTCACCTTGGTGCAGCCGGTGCGCCGGGCGATTTCGATGTCGGCCTCGGGCACGCCGGCCGTATCCTCGCCCATCGCACCGCCGTACTGATTGATTTTCTGCGCGAGATCCTTCGGCACAGAGCTGGCTCCGTGCAGCACCAGCGGGTAATCGCCCAGGCCCGCCTCCATGAGCGCCTGCTTGATGGCCTTGAGCCTTTCGAGATCAAGATGCTGTTCGCCTTTGAATTTATAGGCGCCGTGACTGTTGCCGATGGCGACGGCCAGTGAATCCACGCCGGACTGTTTGACGAACTGCACGGCTTCCTCCGGATGCGTGTAGCAGCCGCCTTTGGAATACGAGCCGCCTTCCTCGCCGTCATCGTGCTGCGCGCCGACGAGCATGCCCAGTTCACCTTCCACCACGCAGTTGTGCTTGTGTGCGTAGTCCACCACCTGACGGCAGACTTCGACGTTCTTCTCAAATGGATCGTGACTGGCGTCAATCATCACGCTCGTGAAACCTTCATCGATGCACTGCTTGCACAGATCGAAACTGTCGCCGTGATCCAGATGCACCGCGATGGGAATCGTGCTCAGGCTCACGGCCGCCTCGATGAGTTTTTTCAGATAGATGGGATGCGCATAATCGCGCGCGCCCTTGGAGATCTGCAGCATCACCGGCGCCTTCTCCTCCTCGCAGGCCTCGATGATGGCCTGGAGTAATTCCATATTGTTGACGTTGAATGCGCCCAAGGCGTACTTGCCTTTGAGCGCTTTGGCGAACAGATCAGTTGTGTGTGTCAGTGGCATATTGGCGGACGGCATTGTTGCCGTTGAAAACGGACTTGCAGACTACTGGGCAGCTTCGAAAAGAAAACAAAAAAGATGCGCTATTTGCGGGCGCGAGTTCCGAGAATGACCGGCTGTATCCACGCCTTCTCCAACTCTCCTTTGGCGTACGGGTTTTCCTGTAACTTGGTGGACGTGACCCGTGCGCGTACATACAACTCGTCGCCCTTGAATGTGAATGTGGCATTGGTTCCCTTCACTTCGGCGAACAACATTCCAATATCTGTGCTGTAATTGTGCGTTGTCCGCAATGGCTCGCCAGCCGCGTTGCGGATGGGTTCATTGGTGGCGTCGTAACCGATGCGCGTGCCGATGAACTGCGTCGTGTACTCCACTCCCGCCTCGGCATCGATGGCGAGGCTGATTCCTTTGGAATCCTTCGTGATTTCTTTGAGCCGGATTCCTGTGGACGAATAAAAGTCACCCGCTTCAAGAGCCTTGATGAGCAGCGGCGCAGTCAGTTTCGCTGCGCGCACCATCACCCAGCCCCGCCCCGGATTATTCGCCTTGAACGCGTTGGTGTGATAATTGTGCCCGTCATCCGTGGCCAATCCGTACAGCGGCGAGAGTTTCAATTCCGCCACGCGCTTGGTCAGAATGATGTCCCATATTCTTTCCGTGCTGGCGCGGTTGGTGGCTCCTCCGCTGTTCGCTGAGGAATGGCCATTGTACAACTCGAAGAATTGCTCGCCCTTCACCTGCGCCAATTCTTCAGCCGTGATCGCCCAACCGAAGTTGGGATGATTGATGTGCGGGAACATCGGCTGGCCAGTTTTTTTGCGCTGCGCAAAAACGGCATTCACGTTGTTCTGCATCACCTCCACAATATTACTGCCACCTTGCGGCTTGAGCAGATCGCGCACGTTTGTCACGTTGATGTGGATGGGAACTTGCTTGTAACGGTCGGTCACTTCTTCGCCGGCCATGAGTAGAAACCGCTCTGCGCTGTTGAAGTATTTCTGCATCTCATCGAGCCGCCGCAGTCGCACCTGTTGCTTGCCTTTGTCGTCGCGCATCTCGATGTACGGACTGCCGAACCGTTTCTGATATTTGTCGAATGCCATTTTGCTGTTCCGGTTGGTCTCCACCACCGTCACCCATCTGTTCGACAATTGCAGCGTGTTGTGATCCGACAACATCAGAAAATTGTAATCGCGGCTCTTGTACCAATCCACGACCATGTCCGGATAATCATCGCCGTCACTCCAGAAAGTGTGTGCGTGCAGATTTCCCTTCCACCAATTCGAAGGTTGTTTCTCGGCGGCATGGCCCAGAAAAGCCGACAACAGAATGGCCCCGATCCAACAATTCAAGTTTCTCATGAGATTAGCGAACGAGTGACGATGTGGGCACACCGGGCAGATTGAAGGACAATTTCGTTCCGTGATCGTGAGGCATCCCGCGATGATGGGCGATACGATGGTCATCAGCCGAATTGAGCTTTGATGTTTTTGGGAGAAATGGTTTGCCGCCCATTTCCACGAACACTTTCTCAACTTGGGTTTCGATGAACTTGCCGACGTACCGCTCAATTTTTTTATTCTTCATCAGCGTCTCGCGGATCTGCGGCGCGGCAGCCTTCACTTCGTCGGAGTTCTTGCCGGCCTTCACGAGCGAGGCCACCTCTGCGCGCAGCGACTCGAAATATGCGATCTGATCATCGAGAATCGTCGCGTCGCCCATCGGTCCGTGCGCTGGACAGATTATTTTTGGCCCGAGTTTCTTCGCCGCTTGCAGTGTCTTGACCCACTTGCCGGTGTCGCCATCGCCGGTGTAGTTGAATGGTCCGTTCACGCAGGCGTCGCCGGTGAATAGTATTTTTTCTTTCGGCAGCCACGCAAATCCGTCGCCGAGCGTGTGCGCCACACCCAGATGCACCAACTCCACTCGCTGCTTGCCGTCCTCAAATATCTTCTTGGTGTCGAACAGCAACGTGGGCGGATGCAGCTTGCTCGCCTTCACATCCGCACGGCCCTTCGCGGCAAATTCCCAGCGGCCGGGTTTGCCGCCAAATGCGCCCGTTTCGTATTTCTTCATTTCCGCGAGCACGCCCGAATGCGCCACGACAGTCGCGCCCGCATCGGCGAAGATCTGGTTGCCGTATGCGTGGTCGCCGTGATGATGTGTGTCGAAGACAAATTTGACCGGCTTGTCTGTCGTTGCCTTAATCTTGGGTAGGATTTCCGTCGCGCCGCTGGGGAAATTGGCGTCCACCACCAGCACGAAATCCTTGAAGACAATCCAGCCGTGATTGCAATGGCCGCTCTTCTCGATGTCGCCTTGATGAAAATAAACACCCGGCGCCACTGTCTGAACTTCGCTCACTTTATCGGCGGCACACACAGTCAGCACAGTGGACATCGCGACCAATATCGAGAGGTTCTTCATTGTGTTGATTCTAGCTAGATCGAGGGCGTGATGGCAAACCGAATGTCGGCTGCCAACGCCCTTTCAGGGATTTTTGATTTCGTTGATGCGCAGATTGCGGAATTCCATTGCTGCGCCTTCGGCTTGCAATCCAATGTGGCCTTTGAGTGTTTTCATTCCTGTTCCTTCCCACGCCACTTTTCCGTTGCACCAAAATGTGACTAGCTCACCCACTGCGCGCACGCGCCATTCGTTCCATTCTTTCGCCGGTTTCTGCAAGTCGGGCACGCCTTTGGCGCCTGTGATTTTTCCGCCGATGAATGCGCCTTCGCTGCCTTTGGCTAAATTGAGCTGGTTCTGTCCCAAGTTGGTTCCGCTGCGGATGAACAACCCGCTGTTATATTTTTCGCCCACGGATCGCCATTCAAAGCGCAATTCGAAATCGCCAAATTCGCGTTCCGTCGCCAGATGGGGTTTGCCGCCACCCGAAAGTTTGATGATCCCGGCGTCCACTTTCCAATTGGGCGCAGTGCCATCGGCGCTACCGGCAAAACGCCAGCCTGAAAAATCTTTGCCGTTGAAGAGAGTTTTGAATCCCGCCTTATTTTCTTCGTCGGTCAGTTCCGCAGCGAAGGCGGTCATGGACAGCACCAGCAAAACCGTAGTGAATATGGGTTTCATAGTTTTCCGTGAACTCTCGACTGACGAATCGCTGCGACTCCCCATTCAATCACGGAAACCGGACACCTGTGTTGCGGCCGTGATCGTTATCTTTGTCGTAGGCATTTTGCAGCTGATTGCAAGTGGCCGAGGCGTTGTCCACCAAACGATCCACAGCTTCACGCAGCGCTTTGGCGTTTGTGTACATGCCCATGGAATTCATCTGGCGATCGAGGTTTTGCGCGACGGCTTTCGCCAATTCGTGATGGCCATCCTCGTGTCGCTGCAATGCCTCCAGATAACGCCGCCAATTGGCAGCCAATGGTGCGGGGCCTTCGCCAATGTCGATCCAGCGTGGCAAGGTGATGCGCACATCCAGTTCGACCACAAAGTTGAGCACGCGGCATCGGCCGGGTTTCAATTCGTAGTCATATCTGCAGGAGATTTTCCAATCGGTGTAACCGTCATGCCGATTCCCCGATTGCCGATGAACTGGCCCGAGTCGAGTCATCTCCGCGCGGAGATCGGCGCCCGACTTTCCCGACACATCATATCGGATCACTTCCCGAACGACTTTCATTTCTGCATTCAGTGTGAACGCCGTGAGAAGCAGACAGCCCAGCCAACATCCATCTGAAATACTACCTTGGAACCGATTTTTCACCTGTCGCAACATTTCTGAAATCCAGCCTGAGTCCACACTGGCATTTGGTCAATGTGCGACCCCCTGCGAATCAAAGACGACCCGCACTTCAGAAGTTGGATGGAGAGTTTTTACGGCCGGTTAGCGGAATGCTGTTTGGGCTCTTTTCGGCTGAGGTGCCGGTTCAGCGCATTCAAGTAAGCACGGGCACTGGCTTCGATAATATCGGTGCTGGCTCCTTTACCGGTGATTAATTCGCCATCGCCAAAGTCGGCTTTCAACGTGACTTCGCCCAGTGCATCTTCGCCTTCGCTGACGGCTCGTAATGAATAATCTTTCAATTCACCGCGAACGCCTGTGATGCGGTCGATGGCCTTGACGGCGGCATCGACAGGGCCGTCTCCAATGGCGGCCTCGCGAAGGATTGTCGCGTCTTTTCCCGTTTTGCTCAATCCCACGGTGGCGGTGGGTACGGTCTGATTTCCAGCGGTGACGGAGAGTTGATGCAGCGACCATGTCTCCGGCACTTTGGCAATCTGGCCATCGACGAGCGAGGCGAGGTCGTCGTCGTAAACAAATTTCTTTTTGTCGCCGACTTCTTTGAACCGGATGAAGAGCGCATTGATGTCGGGATCGGAGAGTTTGAATCCGAGATGTTTGAGGCGCATCACCACGGCCGCACGGCCGGAATGTTTTGTGAGCGGTAATTCCGTGGCACCCCAGCCGACTTCCTGAGGATCCATGATTTCGTAGGTCTCGCGTTTTTTAAGGATGCCGTCCTGATGGATTCCGCTGGAATGCGCGAACGCATTTTCGCCGACGATGGCTTTGTTGCGCTGGACAAGAAAGCTGCTCATGCGCGAAACGATGCGCGAGGATTTCACGATCTCGCGGGAATCGATGCCGCACTCAATATCGCCGAAATAGTCACGGCGCGTTTTCATCGCCATCACAAGTTCTTCGAGTGCCGCATTGCCGGCGCGTTCGCCGATTCCATTGACTGTGCATTCGATTTGCCGCGCTCCAGCACGAACGGCAGCGAGCGAGTTGGCGACGGCCAGACCGAGATCGTTGTGGCAATGAACGCTGATGACGGCTTTTCCGGTCTGAAATTCCCGCACGGATTCGTGTAGCCTGCCGATGAGAGCGGCGTATTGATCGGGGACAGCCCAGCCAACGGTGTCGGGAATATTCACCGTGGTGGCGCCAGCGGCGATCACGGCCTTGCAAACATCGACAAGAAAATCCGGCTCGGTGCGCGATCCATCCTCCGGCGAAAACTCAACGTCGTCGGTCCACGATTTTGCGCGCTTCACTCCGTCGACAGCCAGTCGTATGATCTCGTCTTGAGCTTTGCCGAGTTTGAATTCGCGATGAATCTTTGATGTGGCAAGAAAGACGTGGATGCGACCGCGCTTGCCTGCGGGTTTGACGGCTTCACCGGCCGCATCAATGTCCTTGGTCACGCATCGGGCCAGCCCACAAACAATCGGGCCTTTGATTTCTTTGGCGATGGTGTTCACCGAATCGAAGTCGCCTTGACTGATGACAGGAAATCCACCCTCGATCACGTCCACCCGCAACTTGGCCAACTGGCGGGCGATGGCCAATTTCTCAGCCAAATTCATGGAGGCGCCGGGGCATTGCTCGCCGTCGCGTAGTGTGGTGTCGAAGATGATGACGCGATCCGTTTTCATGATTCAATTTGGTGGCAGCTGTGTTGTAAAATAAAAAACCCACCGCCAGTCGGCAGTGGGTTCCAATCGTCATTTGCGCAACATCAAAACCCGACCGCCCTGCAACCCGGCAGCAGCGCGCTTACAAGGCGCAGTCGATTAATGGCGTCGCGATTCATGTGCAAGCTTTGATAGCCGAGCTGTTGCAAAGCGTCAAGTGCGCCAGCTGGGTTTTGTAATGGTGAGTTGCTGCAGAATCCACTTGCCCCTGCCTTCTACTGCAGTTCATTATCTTCCAATCTTACAGCGCATGAAATATCAATCGCGGAAGAAATGTTTTTTGACTTGGGCGGCAGGACTTTTTGCGGCCATTGCGATTTGCGGAATTGCAGCGGCGCAATCGGCAGACTCGCTTATCGACAAGTTGGTGAAGAAAGGGATTTTGACCGAGCAGGAAGCCAAGGAGATGCGCGCGGATTCTGACCGTGATTTTTACAATGCGCTCAAGTCCAAAACGGGAATGCCAGATTGGGTCACGTCGTTCACTTGGAAAGGCGACCTTCGTACGCGTCTGGATTTGACACGGAGTACCGATGAGCCAAATTCAAATG
>CAMDOH010000029.1 GCA_945903605.1 Akkermansia muciniphila | reverse complement strand
GGCAGGTTTTCGTTGAGCGTGCCGAGGCCGTAGTGAACCCACGCGCCGAGGCTGGGCTGCTGCTCGTCGAGCCGGTGGCGGCCCGTGTGGATTTGGTTCTCGGCGAAGTGGTCGTTGTCCGTCGTCCACATGTTGCGCACGAACGCGAGATCGTCCGCGCACGACGCGAGGTGAGGCCACCAGTCCGTCATCTCCACCCCGCACTGGCCGCGCGGCGCGAAGCCCACCTGCATCGGATAGATGCTCGGATACACGTCGCGCACGTTGACCTCCTGCGCGGGCACGGAGCGGAAGCGCTTGTGATGCTTGTCAGACGTGAGCGGGTTCGCGAGCGGCGTCTTGTCGAAGGACAACCCCGCGTATTTGTTCAGCGCAGGCTTTGGGTCAAACGTCTCGACGTGACTGTAGCCGCCGCTGAGGAAAATCCAGATGACCGACTTGGCCTTCGGCGTGAAGTGTGGTTTGCCGTCGGTCGGAGAAAACTTCGGTTGAGCCGGAGAAGCCGCCTTCGCCACGCCATCGCTGAGCAGCGTCGCGCCCATCGCCAAACCGGTGAAGCCCAGACCGAAGTCGGCAAGGAACTGTCGGCGCCGTGGATTGTAGTCTGGTGCGTTCAGGCTCATGGCTGTGTCATCGGACGGTCACGAAATCATTCTGGTTCAGCAATGACCGAACGAGGCTTTCGCGTGCGCGGGCTTCGCCGTCCTTCGGAGTCGCTGCGCTTTGCTTCGCCATGAACGCCTCGCACTCGGCGAGTTCTGCCGTGCTGGGTGGGCGGGTGAGGATTTCCTCGAAGGCGGCGGCGATGAAGGCGGTGTTTCCAGAACTCGCCGTGTCGGAGGCCGGCGCTCCGAGGCGCTTAACCAGCGCGGCGGCGTGGTCGTGGACGAGTTTGCTGTTGGTGAGCGCGAGGGCTTGCTGCGGGAGGACGCTGCGGGTGCGGCGGTAGCAGTCGTTCGGGTCAGGCGCGTCGAAAAGCGCGCTGAACTCGCTGCGACCGTCGGACTCCGGGTTGAAGCTGTAGTAGAGGCTGCGGCGCGCGGTGGTGAGCGCGTCCTTGTTCTCCAACTCTTGCCCTCCCATGCGCGGGTCCAGCGCGCCTGCGAGATGGAGGATGCTGTCGCGCACGACTTCGGCCTCCATGCGGCCGGGGTTCATGCGCCAGAGTTGTCTGTTCTCCGGGTCGATAACGAGGTTGCGCTGCAAGTGTTCAGTGACTTTCCGCGCACTCGCTGGCAGCCGGATTGAAGACTGATTACTGACCGCTGAAGACTGACTACTCCTCCGGTAGGCGGCGCTCGTGACAATCAATCGGTGCAAATGTTTCATGCTCCAGCCGCTCTCCATAAACTCGGCGGCGAGCCAGTCGAGCAACTCGGGGTGCGTGGGCGGTTTGCCGCTGCGCCCGAAGTCGTTGACGGACGCGACGAGCGGTTCTTGAAAGTGACGCGCCCAGATGTGGTTCACGGCCACGCGCGCGGTGAGCGGGTTGGCGCGGTTGGCAATCCACTCAGCGAGCGCCTTGCGCCGGCCCGTGCTCTCGCGCGGATAGACGGGGCTAAAGGCAGTGTAAGTCTCGGCCAGCTTCGCGTCGGTGAGAGCGACCTCAGCCTTGGTGAGAGCGGCCTGGGCGTCGGTGATTTGTTTGCCAGCAGCCGTGAGAGAAGCAGTGCGGGTGGTGTTGGTTGAGGATTTTTTTTCGGCCTCAGCCAAAGCGAATTGCGCAATCGCGAGTTTGGATTTCGCGGAGACCACGACGGCTTCGCGCTCGGCAAAGCTGGCGGTGCGCGCAGGTTCGGAGACTGGCGTTCCGCTGTATTTGGCGGTGTCGGCGGCGAGGCGGGCTTCGGTGCTGCGGAGTTCTGCGCGGGCGGCGGTGAGTTTGGATTCGGCGGCGGCGAGGGCGAGCGTCGGCAACTCCAGCACGCGACGCGCGGCGAGGACGGCGAGATGCTTGTCGGCGAGCGAACGGTTCAGCGCGATGGAGGAAACGGTAGAGGTAGCGGGCGCGACGCTGAATCCCGAGGCCTGCCAGCCTTCGACGCTCACGGCGTCCTTGCCGTCACTGTAGCGAGGCGGTTCGAAATCGAAGTGGAAACTCTTCCCGCTGCCGGCCGAGATGAACAATTCATCCCACACGACAACGGTGCCAGCTTGCGCGTCGAGCAGGATGCCTTGGCTCTTGTTCTTCGCGGGGTTCCAGCCGTTGATAGCGATGGGCGTCCGGTCCACCAGCGTCTTGCCATCACTCGTGCTGCGCACTGTGAGTAGCGCGCGGTCGGCCTTCGGCTCTAGTGCGAGCGTGACCTCGAAGGTGTGCTGGCCGTTGGTGAAGGCGTAAGTGCCCGCCTCGAACTCCGTCGTGGTGCCGGGCTTGTAGGCGTGAATCTTCCCGCCGACGAAGCCCACGTAGGCGGCGGTCAGCCCGGCGGACAAATCCTTCGCGAGTTGAAAGCCCGCATACTTGTCCGTGAGGATGCGGAGCTGGTAGCGAACGGTCGCGCCATCGGACAACTCCGGCAGCCCCGGCAGTGAGTGCGACAGCACGCGTCGGCCCGCTGTGGCGTCGAGGACGAGGGACTGCTTGCCCGCGAGCGCGGCGGGTTTGCCGGACTTCGCGGCCTCGGCGAGCGCGGTGTTAAAGTCGGACTCGGCCTTCGCGAGCACGTCACGATGCACGGCTGTGGGAGCGGCGTTGGTTAGTTTTAGCACGGCGAGTTCGGTTTCGGCGGTGGCGATAGCAGCGCGGCGTTCCTTGAGTTCCGTTTCCTGAATCGCCGAGCGCAGGCCGGGATAGAACGCTGCTGGCGGGAGCGACACGGAGGCGACTTGTAGCGATTTGCCGCCGAGGAATTCTGGCATCATCGGCAACACGGGCGGGCGATTGGTGAGGCGGTTGCGCTCGTCGCCGCCGGTGTAGAACCACGTCTTGGCCGTCGCGTCCTTGTCGAAGACGCGCACGGAGCCGAGGCGCTGGACTTTGCGGAGCGCGCTGTAGTCGTAATTTTGAAACGGGCCGGGATCGGCCTCGCCGGGCCAGCGGTCCTGGCGCACGTAGAGCGGCTCGAAGAAGGCGCGGAAGCTGAAGTAGTCCGCCTGCGTGATGGGATCGTATTTGTGGTCGTGGCAGTGCGCGCAGTTGAAGGTGAGGCCGAGGAAGGCCTTGCCCGTGTGCTCGACGTTGGCACGCATCCACTCGTTGGGGTTGAGAGCATACCAGTTGCGCACGAGGTATCCGGTGGCGACGGCGGACTCGTCATCGAGCGGCGCGACTTCGTCGGCGGCAAGCATCGCCTTCACCATGCGGTCGTAGCCGTGGTCGGCGTTGAGCGACTTCACAATCCAGTCACGCCAGCGCCAGATTTGGGGGGCGGAATTCCACACATCGGGCACCTGGCGGCGACCGAACCAATCGCTGTAACGCCACACGTCCATCCAATGCCGCGCCCAACGCTCGCCGTGCTGCGGTGAATTCAGCAGCCGATCCACAATGCGTTCGTAGGCATCTGGCGCGGTGTCCGCTAGGAAGGCGTGCAGTTCCTCGCGCGTGGGCGGCAGGCCGGTGAGGTCGAGATAAACGCGACGCAGGAGTGTGGATTTGTCGGCGGGCGGAAGCGGAGCGAGCTTGGCGGCGGCGAGGCGGGTGTTGATGAAGGAGTCGATGGGATTGCTGATTGGCGATGGCCGATTATCGATTTTTGGAAGCGGTGGTCGCAACACCGGCTTGAATGCCCAGTGCTCACTCGGGCTCGGCTCTGGCTTCTCATCCTTCGGTGCAGGCGCGCCAGCGGCGATCCAGCGGCGGAGCAACTCGATTTGCTCAGGCTTGAGCGCTTCGCCCTCGGGCGGCATGCGCTCGGTGACATCGGTGGCGGTGATGCGCTGGAGCAGCTTGCCATTTTCCGGCGCGCGAACGTTGAGCACATCGCCATCCCCGCCGCCCTTGCGGACGAGAGCGCCGGTGTCGAGACGGAGGCCAGACTTTTGCTTGAGTGCGCCGTGACAGGCGTAGCAGCGCGAGGCGAGCAAAGGCTTGATTTGCGTGGGATAGTCCACCGCCTCCCCGGCATGTCCTAGTGGGACCAGCGCGAGGGTGGCCAGACCAAACGCGAGCGCGCGCCACGAAGTCAGATTGTTTGAGAAATCAACCACAGGCTTTGCGGTTGGCAGGATTGATGGAACGCCCCTGCGAGTCAAGGAACCGCTGCGACTCGGGAGGGCACGGGGCATACCGTTTCGGAATGAAATTCCGTGGAATGGTTCAGAGGTCGATGAGAGCCGGGCTCATCCGGGCAGCCGCTTCACGATGTCTGCCAGAATTTCCCGGTCGGAGTCGGGACGCTTCGCGGATTTAGGATGCGTATCATCGCAGCCGATCCAGCCGCGCAGCTTGAGGAACATCGCCGCCGAGTGCTTGTAAGCCGGCACTGGCGGGCGGAAGGCGAGGAAGCCGAGATACTGCAAAAGATCGTTGAGTTCATAAAACGCCGGATCGCCCTTCTCCCACGCCGCGTCGCGCTTGGCGAAAACATCGGGCGCAAAGGTCGAGAGGCCGAGCAGATAGTCGCTGCCGTACATCACCATGTCGATGGCGAGGTCGTTGCCCGTGTACACGCGGAAGTCCGGCCGTGTCGCATCGCGGAGTTCCAGACGCTGCCATTCGAGATCGCGGCGCAGTGACGAATGCTTTGCGCCGACACACTGTGGAATTCCCATCAGCCCGCGATACACATCGAGCGAATAGATTTTGCCGAATGGCGCGAACATCGTGCCCAACTCGAAGCCGATGAATTTATCGGCGTGGCGCGCAAGTGCCGCGTAGCTGGCGATGATGGCTTCATCGGATTGCTGCGTGAGTCCGTAGCTCTGAAAGATAACTGGCGTGCCGCCGTGCTTTTGAATCATCGACATCTGATGCGCGTACGCATCGGCATTGAACGCTGCGCCCATCTGATCGAGCACGAAGGCGCCCGCCACGAACGGCCCGTTCCCAATTTCGACGCGCGTGATTTCGAGCGCGCGACGGCGAGTGGCATCGTCAATCAAGTTGCCGAAGCCGGTGTCCATGTTCACTGCTGGCGCGAGGCCGGCGGCAGCAGTGCGGCGCACATGGTCAGTGAAACCGGCCCAATCCACATCGCCGTTCGAATTGAACGGCAACAGAATTGCCGAGATGCCCTCGATGCGGCGACGAGGTCGAAGCAGTTTGATTGGCACAGAATCCATGCTCACCATTGGTCAATAAGCTACGGGAGTGTGACAGCGCGCGGCGCGTGGGACAAAGTTTTTTACAACGGCCAGATCAGACCGCTTTCTCCGACTCGGTGTGAGATCGAGATGAACGAAGTTTTGCGACCACAGCCGCGATAATCAGTACCAGCCCGAGCATGCAGACGATGGCTGCGCCAGTCGGCAGATCGAACTGATAAGAAACGGCGAGTCCGCCCACGCCGCCCAACATCGCCGCCGCGATGCCGATGGCCAGCATCGTTCCGAGTGAGGTGGCAAGCAGGTTCGCGCAGACGGCCGGCACGACGAGGTAACTGAACACCAGCAGCACACCACCGATCTGCACGAAGCTCGTCACCACGAGACCGAACGTGGCGTAGAAAAGGAAATCCCACCAACGCGCCCGCGGTTCCGTGGCGCCCGTCGCATTGAAGGTGAGCGCGAGGAATCGTTTGCGGAACAGAAGGTGAATGACCGCGATGACCGCAAAAAGCGCGAAGGTCTGCCACACTTGCGATTGCGAAACGTTCAGCACATCGCCCACGAGAGTGTTCTTCAACTCCTCATTGCCAGCCGTCGATTTACTTAGGAGCAGAATCGCCGCCGCCGCCGCGACGACATAGACAATGCCGATGAGCGCCTCCTGCGGAACACGATGGTTTTCGCGGGTACGTGTGAAAGTGAAAATGAGCGCGCCAATCAAAGTGAAACCGAGCGACCAAAGGTAGGTATGAAAATCGTGCGGGTCGTGCCCGAGCATCAGACAGAGACACATGCCGAGCGCGGCCACTTGTGCCAGCGCAAGATCCACGAAGATGATGCCTCGACGTACGATGTGCAGACCGAAATAAACCAGAATCCCCGGCAGCAACAGACAGGCCACCAACGGCCACTTCATCACCAGCAACGCGTCGTTCATTTGGTTTCCATCATTTCTGCGAAGCCAAAACTTTGGCCAGCGAATTCACGATGTGATCCATCAGCGCGAGGTACCCCGCCTCCGTTCCTTTCACGCCGCCGGGAAAATGTGACACCTCGACAATCGCCGCGCCAGTATTGCGTGAGACGTTCTCCGCCGTGCGCCGGTTGATCTGTGGTTCAACGAACACGACCGCGATCTTTTCCGATCGCATCTCTGCCATCACAGTCGCCAGATGTGCGGGCGAAGGAGGAATCCCCGGCTTCGGTTCGAGAAACAGATTCACCTTCACACCGAAACGCCTCGCGAAATATGGCCACGAATTGTGATAGGTCACGATGCGTTTGCCGCGATGGGGCGCGAGCGTTTTCTGCCACTCGGCCAATCGGATATCAATCTCTCCTGCGAACCGTTTGAGGTTGGCCTGAAAAAAGCCGGCGGACGCGGCATCCAGCTTGGCGAAGGACTCGGCAAGATTAGCCGCGACAATCTTCGCGTTCAACGGATCCACGAGGTAATGCGGATTGCCGGCGGCGTGGATGTCGCCCTGCGTACGATCGAGCACGGCGGGCACTTCGAGCATCTCGATGCCGCGCGCGCCGTTGATGCGGCCCGGTTGGCCGGGCGCGATTCGCGGATTGCGAGCTCCCTGCAACAACGGCGGCAGCCAGCCGATCTCCAACTCCGCACCGCCTTCAATAAGCGCGTCGGCGCGGTTGAGCTTCACGATGAAACTCGGCTTCGGATCCACGAAGTGCGGATCCTCGGTCGGCTTGGCCAGCGTGGTGACCTCGACACGATCGCCGCCAATCTCGCGGGCGATCGCTCCGAAATCGGCGGTGGTGGCGACGACATTGAGTTTGGCCTGCGCCAACAACGTGCAACCGAACAGCGCGACAGCGGCTGTGATGAATTTCAGTTTCATGGCGGGCGAGGAACTTCGCTTCATCCCGGCTTAAAACGAATGCGCGTGGTGTGCGCCGAGGCTGAACACGAATTGCAACCATACCGTGTGGTCCGCACCGAGACCGGCCCGCTGGTCGTAATTGTATTGCAGGCGGAGTTTTGAATTCTCGCTGAGATCCCAAGTGAGGTTTGGAGAAAGCCGCCAGCGACGAGCGCGTTCGGCGTCATCATAACTATTGGTACCGCCGAGACTGGTCGCCATATCAGTACGGTCCACGTAATCCCATCTCAACCCCGCCACCCACCCTTTGGTGAAGCCGTAGCTGATCTGCGAATAGATGCCGTAGTCTTTTAATGTCTCGGCATTCAATCCGCTGACCGCTCCTGCTTCGTACTCGCGATACAATCCTTCCGTCTGCCATTGCACAAAAGGATACCCACCCGAGTGATTGGCTGGCTTCCATTTCCAAGTGAGATCTCCACCGTAGATGCGGGACCGCGTGCTCGGCCCACTGCTGTTGTTGCCCAAAGCGGCGGAGACACCGAGCAGCAGCGTCTGCGTGTCGGTCAGATCAAACGCTGCGGCGTAACGCGGCGTGTACGCAAGCTGGTTCAGCGATTTCGACGGGCTGGTGTAGTCCAACGAACGGCCGAACAACGTTTTCCCAGTGTCCAATTGCTTCCGAAAACTATGCATCGTCTCGCCTTCGTCGTTCTGCACCGTGAGGAACAACTCGGAGTAAAACGGCGTGGGCACGAGCCACGAGACGCGCGCGCCGAGGCCGCGCATGCCATCGGCACCGAACATCCGCTGGCTCACCAACGGGCTGTCCACGAAAGACCAGTTATGCAGATGCTGCGGATTCTGCCGCCCGAATTCGGTGATGAACTGGCCTGCGCGAAGTTGCAGCCCGCCGGGCAAACTGAGCGACTCGATGTACGCCTCCTCCGTCTCCACGCTGCCGGACAGTGGCAGGTGCAGACTGGCGCTTGCACGAAAGAAATGATCCACATTGCCGTTCAACGTCAACTCCAACACCTGCATGTTGAACCCGCCGCGGCTCGGATCGTGCCCGCCGCTCTGCAGCGTGCTCAAATCATTCGCCGTGGAACCGCCTGCGGCAAACGAGGCGTTGAGTCCGATGTCCATCGAAGCATGATGATCGCCAATTCGCAGGGGATTGATTGACCACCATGGACGTTCAGTCCATTCGAGCACATTCGGTGCAGTGGTGGCGTTCGACCCAACTTTCAGCGACGAGGCATTCGTCCCATTCAGCACATCGATCCGTCTCATCAACGCGTCGATTTGTTGACGTTGGACTTGCTGCTGCTTTTCGAAATTCTCCTGCAGCTGCTTGATCTGCAGTCGGAGTTGCTCCACTTGATTTGACTCTTGGGCCGTGAGTGAGATCGAGATCAGACCAAGGGCCGCCACCCATTCCATTAACTTCAATCGTTTCACTACATTATTATTGTAGGCGAATTTGCAGAAGTAGACGATTTTTTAGGCTCAACGGCCACAGCACTGTTTGAATTTCTTACCGCTACCGCAGGGACACGGGTCATTGCGACCGACTTTCGGTCCGGTACGAACAGGCGTGGCTCGGGTGACTTCTTCAGCCACTTCGCTCACCACACTGCTCGGATCCGCTGGCGCAGCGGCCTCGGGATCAGCGTGTTGAAATTCAAGTTTCTGCTGCATCTTTCCAAGGAATTTCTGGAATGCCTCGAGGCTCGATGCGCTGCGAAAGATGTTGTGACAAATCTGAGTTTTGACGTCGACCATCAGCCTGTCGAACATCTCCTTGGATTCCTTTTTGTACTCGATCAATGGATCTTGCTGGCCGTAGGCGCGCAGACCAATCGAGTTTCGCAAGCCATCCATGTTGTAAAGATGCTCCTGCCAAAGTCGGTCGATGGCGCTCAACATCGTCTGCCGCTCCACCGTTGCCAGCGCATCGGCATCCTCGAATTTGATCTTCGTGTCGTAGGCCGATCGTACGGCTTCAGTAACGCGCAGACAGATTGCAAATTGCGCCGCGTTCAATCCATCATACAACGAGTCGCGCACAGGCAATTCCGTCGCTCCCTCAGCCATCTTGCTCAATTCCTGCTCGGAGATTCCCAGTGGGAAGTTCAGGTTGATCCAGTCCGCCATCTCGCGATAATTCCACGCCGGAACTTCCACATCCGCCGATAACAACTCGTCCACTTTGTGGAGCACGACCTCTTCCATCACGTCCATGAGGCGGTCACGCACATTGCTGTCGTGAATGATCCCATTGCGAAACCCGTAAAGGATTTCGCGCTGCTTGTTCATCACGTCGTCGTACTCCAGCGTGCGTTTGCGCATCTGGAAATTGTGCTGCTCGACGCGTTTCTGCGCCGTTTCAATCGAGCGATTCAGCAGCGGATGCGTCAGTTCTTGTCCCTCTTCGAGACCCAGCCGCTCCATCCACTTCACCATTTTGTCGGAACCATACAAGCGCATCAGGTCATCTTCCAGTGCGAGGAAAAAGTGTGATGTGCCCGGATCGCCTTGACGGGCGCAACGGCCCCGGAGCTGGCGATCGGTCCGCCGCGCCTCGTGTCGTTCGGTTCCTAAAACATGCAGCCCACCCAGCTCGGCAATGCCGGGACCGAGTTTGATGTCCGTGCCACGACCCGCCATGTTGGTGGCGATGGTTACAGCGCCCCGCTGACCTGCGCGGGCGACAACCTCGGCTTCGCGCTGGTGTTGCTTTGCGTTCAACACCGCATGCGGAATGCGCGTGTGGTCGAGCATCTTTGAAAGCTGTTCGCTGGTCTCCACTGAAATCGTGCCGACAAGAATCGGCCGGCCTTTGGCGTGGATTTCCTGGATCTCCTTGAGCACAGCGGCGAATTTCTCGCGCCGTGATTTGTACACGCTATCGTAGTTGTCGGCGCGGAGGCACGGCTTGTTGGTGGGCACAACCATGACGCCGAGTTTGTAGATGTCGAAAAACTCGTTGGCTTCCGTCTCAGCGGTGCCGGTCATGCCGGCCAGTTTGGTGTAGAGCCGGAAATAATTCTGGATGGTGACGGTGGCGTAAGTCTGCGTCTCGCGCTCGATCTCAGTGTCTTCCTTGGCTTCGACGGCCTGGTGCAAACCATCGCTCCAGCGTCGGCCAGACATGAGTCGGCCCGTGTTCTCGTCCACGATGATCACTTTGTTCTCCATCACCACATAGTGGTTGTCCTTCTCATAAAGGCAGTAGGCCTTCAGGAGTTGCGAAGTGGTGTGAATGCGCTCGGCGCGGTTCTCGTACAGCTCTTGAAATTTCTGTTTCTCGGCCATGCGCTGATGGACATCCACATCGGGCTGGCTGTCGATCTCATGATAGCGCGTGAGCAGATCCGGGAGCATGTACGCATCGGGATCGGACGGGTTGAGATGGTTGCGTCCTTTTTCCGTCAGGTCGGCATCATGCCCTTTTTCGTCGATGGCGAAATAGAGTTCCTCCTTCTCGCGATACAGTTCCTTTTTGGTCTGGTCGCCGTGCAACTCCAGTTCGGCACGGTGCATGATCACCTCGTTGGATTTATCCTCCAGCACCTGCATCAACTCGGGCATCTTTGGCTGACCAAGCCGGACGCGATAGAGATTCAAACCAATCTGCCGCTTCAAATCTTCGTTATCACTGGAGCCAGCTTCGCGGGTCGATTTCAGCTTGGCGATCCCTTCGCGAGCTTTGGCGAGAAAGTCGAGACACTGTTTGCGTTGCGCTGCGACGAGCCTTTGCACCGCGGGTTTCAACTGGCCATAGATGGCATGATTGGTCTCCACCACGGCCGGGCCACTGATGATGAGCGGTGTGCGCGCTTCATCGATCAGAATGGAATCCACTTCATCGACGATCGCGTAAAAATGTCCGCGTTGCACCTGCTGTTCGGCCGTGCTGGCGATGCCGTTGTCGCGCAGATAATCAAAGCCGAATTCGGACGAGGTTCCGTAAGTGATGTCGCAGGCGTATTGCTCGCGGCGCAAATCGCCCGGCATGTCATTCAGAATGCAGCCGACCGTCAGCCCGAGGGATTTGTAGACGGCCCCCATCCACTCGCTGTCGCGTTGAGCGAGATAATCATTCACGGTGACAACGTGGACACCGCGTCCCGACAACGCGTTCAGGAACACCGGCATCGTGGCCACGAGTGTCTTGCCTTCGCCGGTGGCCATTTCAGAAATTCGATTCGTGTGCAACGCGTAGCCGCCGATCAACTGCACATCGAACGGGATCATCTCCCATTTCAATTCCAGCCCGCGCACAATCACCGTCGTCCCGAACAGGCGACGACAGGCGTTCTTCACCAATGCGAATGCCTCGGGAAGCAACAAATCCAGCTCGCGCAACACCTCGGCCTTGTCCTCGATCGCCGACAAGCGCGCCTTCCATTCAGCCGTCTTCGCGCGAAGACTCTCAATCGGCTGGGATTGAAACCCCAGCTCGTGTTCATTGATGCGCGTGACGATGGCCTTGCGGATGCGCGCCACTTCGCGGTCGTTCTTCGTCCCAAATAGTTTCTTTATTAAACTCAGCATGGCCTGTCCGGTATCGAGCTGGGCAAGTTAGGGAATTCCATCATGAGCGTCAATTTATCCTCAAGCGCGAATCAGCTTTGCGGCGGCTTCGGGAGTGGCACCGTCATGAACAATGGCCATCAACGCACGCGTCATTCCCGATGGATCCTTGTGCTGGATCACATTCCGGCCATAAACAATTCCCGCGGCACCTTGTTGGATGAGATCAAAAGTCCGTTTCAGAATCTCCATGTCACTCACGCGGCCGCCACCGCGCACGAGCACAGGGATGCGCCCGGCAATCTCGATCACTTGTCGATAGACGCCCGGATCATCGGTGGGATCGGCCTTGATGATATCCGCGCCCAACTCCACCGCCTGCCGCACCAACGGCAAAATCTTTTCCAAATCACCATCGACCATGTAACCACCCGCCTCGGCGTTGGGTTTGAAAACCAGTGGCTCAATCATCAGCGGCATGCCGTAACGATCGCAATCGGGTTTCACGTTCAGAATATTCTGGATGCACTGATCGGTCACCTCCGGCTCGCCGGGGATGCGAAAGAGATTCACCACGATGCACGCGGCATCGAGGCGCAGCCCCTGTTCCACCGGCTGCGAAATCATGCGGCTGAAGAGATGGTCGGGCAAATCCTTGCCGTACACATTGGCCACATCGGTGCGCAACACGAGCGCCGGCTTTTCTTTTCCAGGGAGCGATTGGAGCAATGGCGCTTGGCCAATGGTGAGCTGGATGGCATCGGGCGCAGCAGTAACCAGCGTCTTCACACACGTCTCGAGATTCTCGATGCCGCCGAGAAAGCCGCGTTCATTGAAAAAGCCGTGGTCGATGGCGACATCGAAACACCGTTTCGATCGCGCATTGAACAATCGGTTCAGTCTGAATTGCTTCATAAAAGGTCGGTTGATACCAGAATTAACCAGATGGTCAAACCATCCCTCACTCAATGTCTCTGCTCGCCATTGCCAGAATCGCGCAACTCTTTCGGCAACCACCATCGCAGCAGGGGCATTGTCATCACCGTCGTGCAAAGCGCCATGATGACGAACATCGTGAAAAGCTCCTTGGTGAGCAGCCCCAGTTCAAGGCCGATATTGATGGCCACCAACCCCATCAATGCCCGCGTGTTCATCAATGCCGCCACGCATTTTGCCTCCTCGTTGGACTGTCCAGCCAATCGCGCGCCCAGCCAGCACCCTCCCAGTTTACCGACCACCGCTGCCAATAAAACCAACGCGCAACCCATCCACGCCGTCGTTCCCTGCAATGAGCCTATTTCCGTGCGCAGACCTGTGTTGGTGAAGAACACGGGCACCAGAGCGATGATCACAAATCCCGCCAACCGCTCGCGCCACGCCCGCACCAACCCTTCCTCTTCACTCAACACCACACCCAGCATGAACGCACCGAAGATGGAAAAGACTCCCAGTTGAGCCGTCGCCAGACACGTCGCCATCAACACCACCAACAACAACGCCAGAAACGACATCGGCATCGAGGAACCCTCTTTCTCAGAAGTCGCCCTCCATATTTTTCTCAACCACGGGCCGATGGAATATTTCAACAACAGGAACAACGCCACAACTCCGATCAATTGCGCGACGACGCGGCTGCCGTTGAATTGCGATTTCACCAAAGCCGTCGCCACCGCGAGCATGATCCAGTTCGCAATATCCACCAGCGCAGCCGAGCTGATTCCCAGCGCGCCGATTGCCGTCCGCTCCAGCTTCATCTCGAACAGGATTCGGCCCATGATTGGCAATGCCGAAATCGACAGAGCGACACAGATGAACATCTGAAAACCAACCTGTGGAATGCCCTTTCCAAAATTCTGGTGCAGCCACGGCCCGATGGCGATGCCAGCCAAAACAGACGCGAGCACACCCATCACCGACACCCACAACACGGCTCGCTTCCGGTCCGCCAGCAGCCGGTAATTGAATTCCATCCCCACTTGGAACAGGAGAAAGATGAGGCCGATCTTCGCGAGCAATTGGAGCGACTGCTGCGTTTCTTTCGGAAACAACCACGCTTGAGAATCAGGCGAAATCGCGCCGAGCACCGAAGGCCCGAGCAAGAGGCCGCCGGCGATCTCTCCGACAGCCAGCGGTTGGCCGAACATTTTCGCAACCTGCCCCATCATCCAAGCGACGGCAATGATCACGCTCCACGAAAGAAGAACGAGCTTGAGATGATTCTCAATTTCAACCGGATTCATCGCACGCGTGCTTACGTACCAGCGGCCAGCCTGTCAAGCCGCAGTCCCTGCGGAGCCACCGTGGCCTTTGGATTTGAAACTGAAATGGTACGCCCGGCAGGATTTGAACCTGCAACATTTTGATCCGAAGTCAAACGCTCTATCCAGTTGAGCTACGGACGCCACCGTGGAAATCGAAATGGGGTGGCCGACGGGACTCGAACCCGCAACAGCAAGCTCCACAAGCTTGGACTCTACCATTGAGCTACGACCACCATTCTAAACGGCGACGCTAGGGTCACTCCCCCAAACCGTCAAGCCCTCACGAAGCGCGGCGTTGTGGACAGAAACTGATGGACACTCCCCGTGCGCGCGACAAAAACACCCTCCACCGTGAACCGAATCCGACTCTTGTCCGAGCAGGTCGCAAATCAAATCGCCGCTGGCGAAGTGGTGGAACGCCCCGCCAGTGTCGTCAAGGAACTTGTCGAAAATGCAATCGACGCCGGAGCCACGCGCATCGACATCGAAATCGAATCAGGCGGTCGCGCCCTCATTCGAGTGGCTGACAACGGCTGCGGCATGAATCGAGACGACGCGCTCCTTTGCCTCGAACGCCATGCCACGAGCAAGATTGTGCGCGCCGAAGATCTCGCCGCCATCCGCTCATTGGGTTTTCGTGGCGAGGCGATTCCGAGCATCGCCAGCGTGAGCCGGTTTACGCTGCTTTCGCGCGAGCAGGACCATCTGCAATCCGCCGCCACGCTGATTTCCATCGAAGGTGGCAAGGTGATGGAAGTGCGCGAAGCACCGCGCCCCACCGGCACCACGATTGATGTCCGCCAGCTTTTTTACAACCTGCCCGCGCGCCGAAAATTTCTTCGTGCCGAAGAAACCGAACGCTCGCACATCCAGCACTACCTCTCACTCGTCGCGCTGGCGCATCCGGATATCGCCCTCCATTTCACGCACGACTCACGCTCCATCTGGCGACTGCCCGCCGAGCCGGAGACGTCGTCACCCCGCACACTTCTGACGGCCATCCAACGCCGCTGGCGCGCGTTGAATGGTTCGGGCGACAGACTCTTGGAACTCGATTTCTCGGACTCCATCGAACTGAACCGAACCGATGATTCCGATTCACCCACTCGGTTGCCGGTGCGCATTTGGGGAGTGATCGGTGCGCCGGGCGTCTCGCGATCCACTCGCGAAAACCAGCATCTCTTCGTCAATCGTCGGCCCGTGCAACATCTCGGACTCAACCACGCTTTGATCGAGGGCTATCACACCGCTTTGATGAAAGGCCGCTTCCCCGTCTGTTGCCTATTCATCGAAATCGATCCTGCCGAAGTGGACGTCAACATTCACCCCGCCAAACGCGAAGTGAAGTTTCATCATGACCGCGCGCTGCGCCGATTCGTGGCCGAATCCGTGCGCACCGCGCTGCTCCAGTTTCACGCGCTTGCTCCCGTGGCGATTCCCGCCAACACGACCCCTGCCCATTCTGCGACGCCGATTCTCACACCGAATATCGCTCCCCAGGTTCAGAATACCAACGAATGGTTCACTGCGCCTGCTCCGATCATCGCGCCCATACAAGCGCCCTTGCCGATTGGTTTCACGAGCGCGTCACCCATGCCTCCGGCAACAATGCCCCGGCCCACCGCCGCGCAAGTGACCACGCCGTTGCTCGCCATCCCATTGCGATTGGTGGGCGTGATCGGCCGCCTGTATGTGCTCTTCGAATCCGATCGCGGTCTGGTGATCATGGATCAGCACGCGGCGCATGAACGAATTTTATTTGAGCAGATGCTCGACCGCATGGAGCGCCACGATGTGGCGACGCAACGGTTGTTGTTGCCGGAAACAGTCGAACTGCCGCCGCGTGATGCGGCTTTTCTTATCGAACAATTGCCGGCGTTGGCAAAGCTCGGTGTGGGCCTGACCGTATTCGGCGAGAGGACTTTTCTTTTGGATTCGCTGCCTGAATTTGTCCGTGTGCGAGACCCGCGCCGATTCGCCTTTGATCTGGTCGACGCACTGAAATCGGCCGGTCAGGGAGTCAACTCCATGCGTCTGGGTGAGGACATGGTGATCAAAACCGTCTGTCGTCACGCGGTGAAAGCAAATGATACGCTGGCGAAAGAGGAACTCGAAAAACTGTTGTCGGACCTGCGCCAATGCCGGATGCCGTATACTTGCCCGCACGGCCGACCCACGATCATCGAGTTCAGCATGGGCGACCTCGAGAAGCGATTTGGCCGTCAACAATGATGGAATTGCCCGTTGCTTGCCGATGCTCAGAGTGTGTCGGCCATTACTTGAGGCACCGAGGCGGTCAAAATCGCGCTTGCATTCAGTGGGTGTCGGCGTAGGTTCGCCGCCCGCCTTGAGCAGCGCGGATGTGTTGCTCGACGAAGGCTAGATGACTAAACAATCAACCGAAAGTTAGTTCCCAAGGCTCGTTTCTGCGGGCCGCTGGCTGGTGCGCTTCGCGTAGCAGCCGATCCTGACTGACCCTTATTCCTATGTTAACCATGGCAGAAGCCCTGAAGCTGAACGATAAACGTTTCAGCGCAGGCAGTGTCGTTACTGGCACCATCCTCGAAATCCGTTCCAAAGAAGTTCTTGTCGATATTGGCTTCAAGAGTGAAGGCATTGTTTCGGCCAACGAATTTAATTCTGATACACCGCCGGTGGTCGGCAACCAAATCGATGTCTTCATCGAGAAACTCGAAAATAAAGAGGGCATGGTGGTCCTCTCTCACGAGCGAGCTGAATTCAATAAGAATTGGGACAAGATTGTTCAGGCTTGCAATGAAGGCGGCGTGATCAAGGGCAAGGTGAAGGCTGTCGTCAAAGGCGGCCTCTTGGTCAATATCGGCGTGGAGGCGTTCCTGCCGTACTCGCAGGTGGACGTTGTCCCCATCAAGGACCTCAGCGGATTTGTCGGCAAGACGTATGATTTCAAGGTCGTCAAAATCAACGACGAGCGGCAAAACATTGTTCTTTCGCGCCGTGAATTGATCGAGGCCGAACGTACTGAGCGTCGCATGGGCATTCTCACGAAGTTGACCCCGGGCGATATCATCAAGGGCACCGTGAAGAATCTCACGGACTTCGGCGCATTCGTCGATTTGAACGGACTCGACGGTCTCCTGCACATCACGGACATGAGCTGGGGCCGTATCAATCACCCTTCGGAAATGCTCAAGGTTGGACAGGAACTCGACGTTGTCGTGCTCGACATCAATCGCGAGAAGGAACGTGTTTCTCTCGGCCTCAAACAGAAGCTCCCGAATCCTTGGGATCTCATCGAGAACAAATATCCCGCCGGCACCAAGGTCAAAGGCAAGGTCGTCAACTTGGTTTCCTACGGCGCGTTTATCGAGGTCGAACCCGGCGTCGAGGGACTCATTCACGTCACCGAACTTTCGTGGACCAAACGCATCACCAAACCTTCGGATGTCCTCAAGGTTGGAGAGGAAGTCGAGGCCGTCGTGTTGGGAGTCAACCGCAACGAGCAAAAGATTTCGCTCGGAACCCGCCAGCTCGAGACCAACCCGTGGGATGCCGCCGAGGCCAAATACCCGCGTGGCACCAAAGTCAAAGGCACGGTGCGCAACCTCACGAGCTTCGGCGCCTTTGTCGAACTCGAAGATGGCTTGGACGGCATGATTCACGTCTCCGACCTGTCGTGGACGCGCAAGATCAACAACCCCGCCGAAGTCATCAAAAAAGGCGACGTCATCGACGCCGTGGTGTTGGATGTCGATTGCGAACACCAGCGCATCTCCATCGGCATCAAGCAACTCACCACCGACGTCTGGGACAGCATCGACACCTACTACAAAGTCGGCGATGTGGTCTCCGGCAAGGTCAGCAAACTCGCCAGCTTCGGCGCATTCATCGCCTTGGAACATGATCTCGACGGCCTCGTGCACATCTCGCAAGTCAGCGAAGAACGCATCGAGAAAATCAAGAACGTGCTCAAGCCCGGCCAGGAAGTCCGCGCTCGTGTCATCAAGATCGACAAGAAAGACCGGCGCATCGGCCTCTCCATCAAAGCCGCCGATTACAGCGAAGACCAGATCATGCAGGAAGCTGCACAACTGGATTCACTCAAACCCGGCGAAGATCTGGTGGCCCTCGAACACGCGTTCGACGCCGCTACAGAGGAACTCAAAGAGAAATCCGAGTAGAGTTGCCAATCATTCAAAACCCCGCTCCGCAAGGAGCGGGGTTTCTTTTTATTATCGTTGAGTCCCGACGCCCGCTCCGCTTTCATTCAGAACAAATCCAACACACCATGCGTCACCTCGCGTTGCTCCCGCTACTCGCTATCGCCGCCCTTGCTGCGCCTGCCAAGGAACCCGCCAGCGCACCGTCCATTCGCATTGAAAAAGCATTTTTGCCCGGCGGTGAAATCAACGACCGCCGACTGCTCGATGAGATCAACTCCAAGACAGATGCGCTTGTGAAAAGCGGGCGCACGATCCACGCCACCAACCTCATCGCTCAACTCTCGCGCAAGTCTTGCAAAATCAAACTGGCCAAGCCGTCCGCCACTCGCCTCGACCCCGAATCGCTCGCCACCAAAACCCGCGCAGGCACGCTCGTCGTCTCCGGTTTCTACAAATGCACCCGCTGCCCCAACTGGCACACCAGCGCCGCCTCCGGCTTCATGCTCACCGCTGATGGGGCCTTCACCACCAGTTACCATGTCGTGGACAACGCGCAGAATGAAGCGCTCGTCATCCTCACCGGCGAGGGTCGTCTGGCGCCCGTCATCGAAGTGCTCGCTGCAGACAAAGTCGCGGACATCGCCATTCTGCGCGCCGAAGGAAGTGGATTCACTCCCCTGCCCGTCTCCACCAACGCGCTCGCTGGTGCCAAAATCACCGTCATCTCTCATCCCGATAATCATTTTTATGCGTTGAGCGAAGGCATCATCTCCCGACGATTTCTTGACACCACGCCGAACGGAACGCGCTCGATGCTTTCCATCACCGCTGATTTCGGAAAGGGATCGAGCGGTGCGCCCGTGTTCGACCAGTTCGGCACTGTCATCGGCAGCGTCAACAACACCCAGTCAGTTTACTACGACATCAAGAACGGCCAGAAGGATAACCTCCAGATGGTGTTCAAAAACTGCGTTTCCATGCGCCATCTGCTGGACCTCATCGCACCTTGATCCTCCTCGGCCTCGCCAACATCACGCTCATTCTCAGCTTCGCACTCATCTGTGCGCGGCTGGCCAATGGCTCCTTTCCCAACCCGCGCACTCTCTGGCCGCAAATCCGCAAGGACCGCACCGCTCTCTTTCTGCTCATCGCACTGGTTGGTGGCGGCATCGTCGACATCGTTCAGATTCACTACGATGATTTGTTGACGCGCGCATTGGCGCTTGATTTCACACCGCACATCGAGCGGATCGAAAAGGGAGTCGTCGTCACCCTCCAATCCTATTTCGATCACCCGATCATTGTTGGAATCCTCTCCTTCGCCTACATCATTTCTTTTCCCGGGCTATTGGTCGGCATGATCCTTGCCACCGCCACAGCCCCCGGCCCTGATCGCACTCGACTCGCACACGCGCTTCTCGCCTACGCACTCAACTACGCGCTCGTGCTCCCCTTCTATTTTCTGTTTCCAGTGAATGAGCCGTGGTCCTTTCCCGGTTCGGGAGTCAGACCCCTGCTTGAAGAAACCCTTGGCCCAGCCTTCATGGAATCCATCCGTCCTTTCAGTGGCATCAACAATTGTTTCCCATCCTATCACGTCTCGCTCAGTGTCACACTCGCCCTCGTCGCGCTGGAAACCCGCACTCCCGTCGGCACCTTTGCCGCCATCAACGCCATCCTCATCGCCGCCTCAACAGTCGTCCTTGGCTTTCATTGGGTCATCGATGTCATCGCCGGCATCCTCTTTGGCGTCTTCGCCTACTACCTCACTCGCCGCCTGTTTCCATTTCCCAAATCCGACACTGCTTTCCCCGATTCACCATCACGTTGATTTCGCCTTCTCACCGCCATCTTTGAACAGCACGGCGAAGATGACGATGAGCACGGCGGACATCACCGCCGGTACCAGCCAGATGTTTTGCCACGCATGCGTCTTGTCGGCGGCGTTGGTGTAGTGCTGCCCGACGATGCCTGCCAGCATGGAGCCGATAAACATGCCTGCGCCGAGCGTCACAAAAGCGTGGAAGCCCTGCGTCGCCGCGCGGATGTCCGGCGTCGCGCGCTCGTCCACATACATGCGGCCCATCACAAAGATGTAGTCGTAGCACATGCCGTGGACGGCGATGGCGACAAAGATCATCCACGCCGTGCCCGACGCCTGCACAGATTGCGTGAGCAGGCCAAAGCGCACCGTCCACGCCACCATGCCGAGGATGAGAATTCCTTTTACACCGAGCCGCCTGAGCAGGAATGGCAACAGCAACAGGAAGACGACATCGCTCACCTGCGCGCCCGTCATCTTCATCGCGGTCTTGGCGATTTTCATCTCACCCATGAAGATGTGCATCCAACTGAAATAGAAACTCAGCGGCACGCAGATGAGGAACGAGCAAATCATGAAGGTGGCAAAGGAACGGTCGCGCATGAGCTTGAGCGCGTCCAAACCCAGCATCGTGCGCAGATTGATGGGCGCGCCAGCGCCTTTGGGTGGCGTGTTCGGCAGCGTGAACGAGTAGAGGCCCATCACGAGCGCCGCGCCCGCCGCGAGATGGAACATGCCGGCGCTGTCCTCAAAGTTTAGCGCGCTCACCACGAGGCCCGCCGCGATCCAGCCGATGCTGCCCATCAACATCACGAGCGGGAATTCCTTCGCCGGATTCTTCGCGTGATGCAGCGTGAGCGCATTCGTCAGCCCGTGCCCCGCCATGTAAGTGATCGTGTAGGCGATGAGCGCGGGATAAAACGCGCCGAAGGATTTCGTCGTCGAGACATAGTAAAGCAGCGCCGCACCGACGAGGTGCAGACAGCCGAGCAGCCGTTGCGTGGCGAAGAAGCGGTCGGCGATGATGCCCGCGAAGAATGGCGACACCATCGCGCCAATCGCCGTCGATCCGTAGGCGAGGCCAATCTGGGCACCTTCGAATTTGAGCGTGGAATGGAGATAGGTGCCCATCGTGACAAACCACGCACCCCACACAAAGTAGTGCAGGAACACCATGAGCTGAAGCCGGAGAAAAAGAGTGAGAGTCATACGTCCCGAGTGTTGGTGAACGGGAATCTTTTACGGACACGCCATCCGCCGGTCAACTCGGAAGGACAGCGCGCCATTTCCAATCGAGGCCGGATTTCATCTTGCGGCGTACTCGCTCTTTGACGCTAATGGTCGTGTGACGATATTGGAGGAACTCAAGTGGCGCGGCCTGATTGCCGATAGCACGGATGAGGTTGAGCTTGCCAAGCGGCTGGACGCGTCGCCCATCACGCTTTATTGCGGTTTCGATCCCACGGCCGATACGCTGCACGTTGGCAATCTGGTGCCGCTGCTGGCGCTGCGCCGTTTCCAATTATCCGGTCATCATCCCATCGCGGTGGCGGGCGGCGCGACGGGAATGATTGGCGACCCCAGCGGCAAATCCGCCGAGCGCACGCTGCTCACTCGCGAAGTGCTCGACCACAATATCCAATGCGTGAAGGCGCAACTCGCGCGGCTTTTGGATTTTCAGGCGCACTCCAATCCCGCGCGGCTGCTCGACAACGCTGATTGGACGGAGCAGATGAGCTACCTCGATTTTCTGCGCGAGGTGGGCAAGCATTTTTCGGTGAACATGATGATGGCCAAGGAAAGCGTGCGCGCGCGCATGGAGGACCGCGACACGGGAATCAGCTACACGGAGTTCAGCTACATGCTCCTGCAGGCCTTTGATTTTTATATTCTGAATCATGATCACGGCTGCGAATTGCAAATCGGCGGCTCCGATCAATGGGGCAACATCACGGCGGGAACAGATTTGATCCGCCGCAAGCTGGGCCGGCCTGCGCATGGACTCACGCTGCCGCTCATCACCAATGCCGACGGCACGAAGTTCGGCAAAACTGAGAAGGGCGCGGTGTGGCTGGATCCCCAGCGCACGAGCGTCTATCGCTTCTACCAATTCTGGGTGCGTGTGGATGACCGCGATGTGGTGCGCTATCTCAACTACTTCACGTTTTTCTCGCGGGAAGAAATCGCAGCGCTGGCCCAATCGCACGCCGCCAATCCCGGCGCGCGCGAGGCGCATCGTGCGTTGGCGAAGGCGGTGACGGATTTGATTCATGGCGAAAACGCGACGCAGGAAGCCATGCGCGCGAGCGAAATTCTTTTCGGCGGCGAACTTGCGGGCGTAGCTGAGGCCACGTTCAATGACATCGTCGGCGAAGTTCCCACGAAGGAAATTGAGAAGGCTCGACTCGACGGCGCGGGAATTTCACTGATCGATCTCCTCGTCCACTCCGGCCTCTGCACAAGCAAAGGTCAGGCGCGCAAAGATCTGGAGGCCGGCGGCATCAACGTGAACAACGTCCGCGAAGGCCAAGTGCAACGCGCCATCACCGCCGCCGATCTGCTCTTTGGCAAACACCTCCTGTTGCGCAAAGGCAAACGCACCTACACGGTCATCACGGCGAATTGAAGCGGGTCACTTCGCCAATTTCTCAGCGAGCCACGACTTTGTTTTCTCCCACATCTCAGGCGTGTATACGTGGCCGAGTTTGGGATAGATGAAATTCTGAAAGTCCGATTCGCTTCCGGTGAGTTTGTAAACGGGCCGAACCTTCGTCTCAATCGAGCGGATGCCATTGACCGGCGAGCCGAGATCCTGATCGCCTGTCATGAACAACATGGGTCGTGGCGCGCTCATCGCGATGATGGCTTCAGTGTCAAAATGCCGCAGCATACCCGGCACAAAATAATAGATGCCGTGATATTTCAGCCCTTCGTTACGCACGAGGTCGGCGTAGCGGGTCAAACACGCGACGGCAATTCCGGTTCGCGGACGGTCATCCATCGCCGTGATCCACCAAGTTCGTGTCGCGCCCATGCTGATTCCCGTGACAGCGATGCGCCCGGCATCCACTTCCTTGCGCGAGCAGAGATAATCCAGCGCCATCAAGTCGTCGCGCACCATCATCCCCCACAGCGAACGCCCGGCCCAAAGCTGGAATTTCGCCGCAGTCATTTCGCCTGCGCCGCCTTTTTCAGTCAGCCCTCCTGGCCCCATTCCGTTCCGTTCGCCAAAACAATACGCGTCAATTCCCAGCACCACATATCCCAGCTTGGCCAGCTCAGGCCCGGGCGGAACCGGCACTGCGTTCGTGCGGAACAGTTCCTCTTTACCGATGTCATACTGGCCACCGTGCCAGTGGCAGTACAAAACGGCCGGAGCTTTGACTGCCTTTTTTGGCAGCAACAAATAGCCCGGCACCGTTGCGCCTGCACCGTTGTCGAACTGGAATTTCTCGAGGACGTATCCATCGCGTTCTTCGCGCGAGAGTGTTTCCACTTTGGGGATCTTCGGGCGTGGCGGCAGATCGCCGAGCAGACGCCCCAATTGATCGCGCATCGCCGTTCGTTGTTTTTCCCAAGCCGCGCGTGTGGTCGGCACTTTGAATTCGGGCGCAGTGCCGAGCGCGTCGAGCCACGAATCGGCGTTCGACTTCCCTTGTGCCATGAGTGACATCGTCAACAGTGTGACAAACCCGATCGCTACTGGAAAGCGCATGTGAGTCATGGCCGACTATGACAACGATGACGAATTGGACGACACAATTGTGACTCTGAACAACCCGTACTTGCAGTGCTGACACTGCGTTTTTAGCATCGCACCAATGCTTTTATCCTTTGAGACGCAAGAAACGAACCCCGCTGTTGATGGATCCGAAACCCTTCCGCACCCCGATCAGTTTATCCGCAGACACATCGGCCCGAGCCACACAGACGCGCAGGCGATGCTCAAAGTCACCGGCTACGATTCGCTCGATGCGCTCATCGATGCCGCCATCCCCGCCGGCATCCGACTCCAGCGAACGCTCGAATTGCCGGCACCACTTTCTGAACACGCAGCGCTGGCGCGACTGAAAAAGATCGCCGCGCGAAATCAAGTGTTCCGTTCCTATCTCGGCATGGGCTATCACGACTGCATCACCCCCGCTGTCATCCAGCGAAACATTCTCGAGAACCCCGGCTGGTACACGCAGTACACGCCGTACCAATCTGAGATTTCGCAGGGCCGACTGGAAATGCTCCTCAATTATCAGACGATGATCTGCGATTTGACCGGCCTCGAAATCGCCAACGCATCGATGCTCGACGAAGCCACCGCTGCTGCTGAAGCGATGACTCTTTGCGCGCGCACCAAGGAAGGCCGAAACACATTTCTCATCGCGAGTGACACTCATCCACAAAACATCGATGTCGTCCGCACTCGCGCCGAAGCTGTCGGCATCGAAATCGTGTTGGCCGATGCGGACAAATTTGTCTTCAACGAAAACGTCTGCGGCGTCTTGTTGCAATACCCAGCCACTGATGGTGCGGTTGTCGATTACTCGGCCATCGCGAGAAAAGCACACGAGTCCGGCTCACTCGTCGTCATTGCTGCGGATCTGCTCGCGCTCACGCTGCTGCGGTCTCCCAGCGAACTGGGTGCGGACGTTTGTGTGGGCAGCTCGCAACGGTTCGGCGTGCCGCTCGGCTATGGCGGACCGCACGCGGCTTTTTTTGCCACTCGCGATACTTTCAAGCGCCAGATGCCCGGCCGAATTGTGGGCGTCTCCAAAGATGTGCATGGCAAGCCTGCCCTGCGATTGGCGTTGGGCACGCGCGAGCAACACATTCGCCGCGAAAAAGCGACGAGCAACATCTGCACCGCGCAGGCATTGCTCGCCAACATGGCCGCAGCCTACGCATGCTACCACGGGCCAGACGGATTGAAGGCCATCGCCACGCGGATTCATCTGCTGACGAAGATCCTCGCAGTCGGGCTCTCACGACTCGGCCATAAAATAGCGCACGCGGATTTCTTCGATACACTTCGCGTGGAACTGAACGGGATCAGCGCAACACAAGTGGTGAAATTGGCCGAAGCGCATCGTATCAATCTCCGGATTTTGGGCGATACCGTCATTGTCATCGCGTTGGACGAAACAGTCTCGGAAGCCGACATCGCCGAGTTGTGGAAGATTTTCAATGGTGACAAGACCTCGCCATTCACCGTGCAGGAACTCGTGGCCGACATCTCGGCGAAGGCTTCACCGGCACATGCGCGAACGAGTCGTTTCCTCACCCATCCCGTTTTCAATCGGTATCATTCTGAAACGGAAATGTTGCGCTACTTGCGCCGACTTGAATCGCGCGATCTCTCGCTCTGTCACGCGATGATCCCACTCGGATCGTGCACGATGAAACTCAATGCCACAGCGGAAATGTTTCCAGTCAGTTGGCCTGAATTTGGCAAGATTCATCCCTTCGCTCCGCTGCGACAGACGCAGGGATACCAGCAACTCTTTCACGAACTGGAAACGTGGCTGGCTGAAATCACGGGGTTCTCGGGAGTCTCGCTTCAGCCCAATGCGGGTTCTCAAGGTGAATTTGCCGGTCTGCGAATCATCCAGCGTTGGCACTTCCGACGCGGCGAGGAGAGTCGAAATATCTGCCTCATCCCCGCCAGCGCGCACGGCACCAATCCGGCCAGCGCAGTGATGGCGGGACTCAACGTCGTGGCCGTCGCCTGTGACAATGAAGGCAACATCAACCTCGCTGATCTGCGCGCGAAAGCGGAAACGCACCGGGATAAACTCTCCTGCCTCATGGTCACGTATCCTTCGACGCATGGCGTGTTTGAGGAAACGATCAAAGAGATTTGCGACATCATCCACAGCCACGGCGGACTGGTTTATATGGACGGTGCGAATATGAATGCGCAGGTCGGGCTTTGTCGGCCAGGCGATTTCGGTGCCGATGTCTGCCATCTGAATCTGCACAAAACTTTTTGCATTCCTCACGGCGGCGGTGGACCGGGCATGGGACCCATTGGCGTTGCCTCGCATCTGGTCGAATATCTTCCCGGCCATCCAGTGGTCCATCTCGGAGGCGAAGATCCCATCGGCGCGGTCTCGGCAGCACCGTGGGGCAGCGCGAGCATCCTGCCCATTTCCTGGATGTACATCGCGATGACCGGCGCGACGGGCCAGATTCAAGCCACGCAATTCGCCATCCTGAACGCGAATTATATCGCGCATCGTCTCGAAAAATATTTCCCCGTTCTCTACAAAGGACACGGCAATCTCATCGCGCACGAGTGCATTCTGGAATTACGAGGATTTAAGGCCACGACAGCGGAGGACGTCGCAAAGCGGCTGATGGATTTCGGATTCCACGCGCCAACGCTCTCGTTTCCCGTCGCTGGCACGTTGATGGTCGAACCGACCGAGAGTGAATCAAAATTTGAATTGGACCGTTTCTGCGAAGCGATGATTGCCATTCATGCCGAGATGACTGCGGTGGAAAAAGGAGCCATGGATAAATTGAACAACCCGCTCAAAAACGCACCGCACACGGCGACATCGCTCTGCGCCACCGAATGGAACCACCCGTACACTCGCGAGCAAGCGGCGTTCCCGACTCCTGCCCAGCGCGAATTCAAGTTCTGGCCAAGCGTCGGCCGTATCGACAATGTTTTTGGTGACCGCAATCCAATCTGTTCTTGCGCTGGCATGGAGGCTTATGCGGCGCCATAACGGGTCTGCATGGCCGACCCACTTTAACAGGTCACGATGAGCATTGAGTCGATTGCCGTGCTGGCCGCGCTGATTTTCGCTGCTGCCGTGCTCTACTCGATGGTCGGCCACGCGGGAGCATCCGGTTATCTGGCGGCGATGGCACTCTTCGGGCTTGCTCCGATGGTGATGAAACCGACTGCACTGGTGTTGAACATCCTCGTTGCATCGATCGCCACGGCGAAATTCGCGAAGACCGGTTATTTTTCGTGGCGAACTTTTTGGCCATTCGCGATCGCTTCTATCCCGATGGCGTTCCTTGGCGGAAGAATGAAACTGGAAGATTCGACCTACAAAATAATCGTCGGCGCCGTGTTGCTCTATTCATCTGCGCGGTTGCTCTTGAATTCAAAACAAGTCACCGATGAGGAAGCCAAACCGCCACGGTTGATTGTGGCGTTACCCACTGGCGCAGCGCTGGGATTTCTTTCCGGTCTGGTCGGTGTTGGCGGTGGCATTTTCCTCAGTCCGCTCTTGTTGCTTTTGAAATGGGAGGAGACGCGAAAAGCATCGGGCGTTGCAGCAGCGTTTATCCTCGTCAATTCTGTTTCTGCACTCCTCGGTCACCGCGAGTGGGTGCAGTTTGTGCCGCCAGCGATTCCGTGGTGGCTGTTGGCTGCGGGCGCGGGCGGATGGATAGGCGCGGAACTCGGCAGCCGCAAATTGGAACCCGTGCTCATCCGCCGCGTGCTCGCGGTGGTTGTGCTGATCGCGGGACTGAAATTGCTGATGACGAGTTGAGCGTGATCAGTTCAGCCCGGCATTTTCCAAAAAGCCCTGCAATTGGCGCAGCCGCGTTGGATGACGCATCTTGCGCAGTGCCTTGGCCTCGATCTGACGGATGCGTTCACGGGTGACTTTGAATTGCTTGCCTACTTCCTCGAGGGTTCGTGCATAGCCGTCGGCAAGCCCGAATCGGAGTTCCAAGACTTTCCGCTCGCGCTCGCTCAATGAAGTCAACACATCGCCCAGCTTGTCTTTCAGCAGCGCGTAGCTGGTCATGTCTGAAGGATTTTCAGCGGACTTGTCTTCGATGAAATCGCCGAAGTTGGTGTCCTCGCTATCACCAACAGGTGACTGGAGCGAAATGGGCTGCTGCGCCATTTTCATGATGGCGCGAACCCGCTCCACGGGCAATTGCATGTCGTCCGCGATCTCTTCTGCTGTTGCCTCTCTGCCGAACTGCTGCACGAGCTGCTTTTGTACGCGCATCAGCTTGTTGATTGTCTCAATCATGTGCACCGGAATACGAATGGTGCGTGCTTGATCGGCGATGGAACGCGTGATGGCCTGACGGATCCACCACGTGGCATACGTGGAGAATTTGTAGCCGCGGCGGTACTCGAATTTCTCGACGGCCTTCATCAAACCCATGTTGCCTTCTTGAATGAGATCGAGGAATGAAAGGCCGCGATTTGTGTATTTCTTGGCGATGGAAATGACGAGGCGCAAGTTGGCTTCGATCATCTCGGTCTTTGCTTGATGCGCGTTTTTTGCGAAGTGTTGGAGTTGCTTGAATGACTCGCAGTATTCGACAGCCGACATCCGCACAAAGGATTCCAAGGCATCAATCTTTTTGCGTTCGGAAAGGACGATGGCCTGACTCGCCGCAGAATGACTCTTCTCGGCGTGTCGGATTCCATCGAGACTCACGAGTATTTTGTCGCGAACGTTTTCAGCCACGACCGTCATCTCATCAACGACCTTCTGTTTGAAATAAAACTTGGGAAATGATTTTTGAAGTTTCTGGTCAGCTTGCCGAAAAGCTTTCAACGAGCGATCGCGCGCAGCCTTATTCTTGGCACTCTTTGCTGATAGAAGTTTGTACTTGTCGTCCACCGACGTATCAAGCAGGCGCAATTCCTTGACGAGTCGGCGCAATGCGCGCAAGTGCTCCTCGCGACTCTCAATCTTTTTGTCCACAATGACACGGTCGAATCGTTCTTTGGGCGGCTCCGAAATCAGTTTCTCAGCCAAGGCGCGGTGTTCTTTGCCGGCAAATCCGAACCCATAAATAATACGCTTCACTTCGTTCTCGGCGTCCTCGATTCGTTTGGATATCTCAACCTCTTGCTCGCGCGTGAGCAGCGGAACCTGCCCCATTTGTTTGAGATACATTCGGACAGGATCATCGAGAATATCGAGATTGCTCTTCGGTTTTTCAGGTTCCTCACGCTCGGGTTGCTTGACGCGATCCACCTCCGCCTGATCCACGATCTCGATTTCCAAAGTCCGCAGACGATTGTAAATATCGTCCAGCTCCTCAACCGTCACCTTTCCTTCCGGCAACGCTTCAGTAATGTCACCAAACGTGAGCGATCCCTGTTCTTGCGCCAGCCGCACCAGCTCTTTGACCTTCTCCGTCAAATCTACTCCCGACTGCGTCTTCAACGGCTCCATTCCACTGAGCTTCTCGAGTAACAGACGATTGGTTTCCTCCTCGGACTTTTGCGGGATGGCTACGGCGACCGCTTTCTTTTTCTTTGCCTTCGCGGGTTCCTTGGCGGTCGCCTTCACTGGCTTTACCACCGCAGGTTTTGATTTGGCGTGAGGCTTGGCCGGATGTGGAGCCGGCTTATTCGCTGGTTTCGCGTGAGTTGACTTTTGTTTAATCTGCTTAGTTTTCAACATGATAAAAATGGCCGTGCAATATGGTTTTGAATCCACTGCCCGTCAAGGGATGAAATGATCGACTTATTGGACTGAAATCGAAAACCCAATTCTGCAGAAAAACCCTGTCCTGTCAGCGTTCCGAGACCCTTGTGAAATTAATCACAAAATCGCTTGCGACCCGAATCTCAAATGGTAACTTGAATTGCGGCGGAGTTTCACACCATGCAACAAGTCCAGGAAATCGGCTACAACTCGAAAATTGAAGGCGAGGTTATCGTCACACAAGTCGACGCCGCGCTGAATTGGTTTCGGCAAAATTCCCTCTGGCCTATGCCCATGGGCTTGGCTTGTTGCGCCATCGAACTCATGGCTGCGGGTGCAAGCCGGTTCGACATTTCCCGATTCGGCTCCGAAGTGATGCGGTTTTCACCGCGGCAATCCGACGTGATGATTGTCGCCGGAACCGTCACCTACAAAATGGCGCTGGCTGTCAAACGCATCTATGACCAGATGGCCGAACCCAAATGGGTCATCGCCATGGGCGCCTGCGCCTCGACCGGCGGCATGTACCG
>CAMDOH010000028.1 GCA_945903605.1 Akkermansia muciniphila | reverse complement strand
TGATGGGGCACGCGAGCGGGTCGTAGAGATTCCAGAGTTTTTGCTCCCACCACGGGATGGTGGCGAGTTTGTCGCCGAGCTGCTGGTAGTTCTTCACGTCCACGAAACCCGCGCCGGGATTGACCGAAGCGAACTTGTCTGGGTGATGCGCGCCGAGGTGCCACGCGCCCGCGCCGCCCATCGAGAAGCCGCGCATGGCGAGTTTATCGCGGTCAATCGGGTAATGCTTCGCCGCGTGGTCGAGGCCTTCCCACACGTCCGTCTCGCCCGCAAACTTGAAGGCGTTCATGAAGCGGCCGTAGGGGTCGAGCACGAAGGCGTCGTCGGGCAGGAACGTGCCGCCCGCGCGCTGCTGGCCGTCGATGAAGGCGATCTCGTTCAGCGTATCGCCGCGCCCGTGCAGCCAGAAGTCGAGGCGGCGGGGCTTGTCATCGCCGGTGAGGTAAGTCACAGGCACCTTCAGTCCGTAAGGCTGCGCCGAGCCGTCAATCTTTGACACGTAGCCACGCACCACCGGCACGTGCGTCAGCGTGGTCGGCGTCTTGGATTTGCCCTCGAGTTCCTTCTTCAGCGCGAGGAGGCCGGCCTTTGTGGTCCATGGTGCCTGTCCGGCGGCGAGTTGCTTCGCTCGCTCGATGCCCTGCCGGGCCAGCGCGCGGGCGGAGATAAACTGGTTCGTGCTTGTGAAGATGTCGTCCTCCAACGCGTAACGGACGGCATTGTGATAAATCTGCACATCGGGCAGTAGCGCGAGGAGCGCAGGCTTGCCAGCGAGTGCGGAGCGGAGGGCCTCGATCTCCTTGCCCAACGCGGCGACTCCAGCAGTGAGTTCGGCTTTCACCTCGGCGGGCACGACGACGCCGGGCGGCGGATTCAATTTCCGGGGGTTGGGTTGGAGATTAGCCGGTGGCGCTTTCTTGGCGGGAACTTTCGGCGCGACAGCTTTCTTGTCAACGGCTGGGGCAGCGGCGGAAGTCAGCGTGAATGCAAAGCAAATGAGGGCAAGAACGTTGTATCTGCCGAATGAAATCAAGGCTTGGATAGTCGAAGAAGTGCGCATAGAACTGTCCCAGTAAACGTGAATCGTCTTTCATCCACAACACCGAATTCCCTCCGTCGCGGCCGCGCTGGATTCACGTTGATTGAACTGCTGACGGTCATCGCGATCATCGCTGTTCTGGCATCACTTTTATTACCTGTGCTTGCACGAGCGAAAAGCACCGGCAAGTCAGCGGTCTCATCTTCGAATCTGAGACAGATTTCGTACGGGCTGGCGATCTACGCACAAAGCAACGACGACATTTGTGTTCCCGGTCGACCAGCGCGTATTGGTGTGAACAGCGATCCACGGAATCTTTACGACGTGGGAAATGGTCAACAGTTCCGGCCACGCTGGTTCGTGACATTGGGTGCGCAATCGGGACTTCATGCTTTTGAAAAACCTTCAGCCAATCCAGCCGACGACAACTCAAAATGCGTGGACAACAAGATTTTCATTTGTCCCGAAGCCACAGATCGGATCAACAATCGTAATTCTGGTTACGGCTACAACTACCAGTTTCTCGGCAATTCACGAAGTCGGGTTTCTGGCGGCCACATCAATTTCCCCGTGAGGATGACTGAATTATCGGTTCCCTCATCCACAGTGATGGCTGCGAGCAGCCTTGGCACTTCGGCTGGGAAACCAGTAGATGCGCGAAAGGGATATCGAGTGGATGGCAGCGGCGATACCAGTGCTGTCGGCAATCACGCTTGGTCACTTGATCCACCGAGGCTCGTGATGGGGGAATCTGATTTCTGCGATGATGGCAATCGATTGCCGCAACATCGCAGTGCGGTGGAAGGCCGTCATCGCGGGCGTGCAGCTGTGGTGTTTGTGGACACGCATGTTCAAATGATGACTCCGGAAGAACTCGGTTATGAAACGAAGATGGACGGCAGCATCGGGATTTCGGGTCACAATCGATACTTCTCAATTTCGGGCAGGGACGACTCGCCACCGACTATTCGCTGAACTGTTCTTCGCACTTGAATGCTGGCAGGTGCGGTGAGATGCTAAGTACAGTAAAGTGCACCAAGCTGATTCGGAGCACCTGTCATGAATCACACGGCGAAAACTTTTCGAAGCGGATTCACATTGATCGAGCTTCTTGTTGTCATCGCCATCATCGGCATATTGGCTAGCATGCTTTTGCCCGTGCTCGCTCGAGCGAAGGAGAAGAGTCGCGCTGTTGGCTGCGTCAGCAATTTGCGCCAGGTTTTATCAGCGTCGATGATGTACTCCGATGAGAACGACCAGCGGATAGTAAAGCTGGTGAGTGACTTCATGCCGCAGCCGCCGGGACAACCTATATTGCCCGGGTGGACTTGGTGGATGGATTTATTGCGACCGTACATGGCCGCCAACCCCAAGTGCTACCAATGCCCCGTGCACGTGCAATCACGCGGAACTGGAGCCACTTCTTTTGGGATCGGAATGTCGTACAACGAACTTGGATCTTCCTACTGGGATAGTTCCGTACACCGACTCACAGAAGTACAGCAGCCAGCCGCGACGGTTATTTTTGCTGATTGCGCCATGATCTCTAATATCACAGAAACCGACGCAGATCTTTGGGTGCCATCTGCCGCAACCACTTCTTGGTATTTCCGTTCCCCTTTTATGACGGGCGACCCCAGCACACCTCGTTTGATCAATCGGCACAACGGCATGGCAAACATGGGAATGGTGGATGGCCATGTTGAAACCATGCGAAGCAGTCAAGTGGGCTGGCAATTCCCCAGAGGCCACTCACAAGCATTGTGGGACAAATGAGGATTCAACTATTAGTGCTCATGCTCGGATTGCTGGCATTCGGTTGCAACAAAACTCCATGGACGTCCGTGAAGCCGGTCCCGGTTGATCCCTCAAAATCTAATCCTGAAAAGGATTTGGCTGATTTGAATGATGCCGTTCGCGGATATGGCATGACCAAATTCAAAAAGCCAGACACGTTGGAAGATCTTGTGAAAGCAGGATTGATCGAACGTCTTCCTGTCGCGCCAGTTGGGAAAAAATACATCCTCGACGACAAAAAGAATTCCGCCCTGCTCGTCGATCAATGACTCGAACAGGCGAGTTCTCTTTCAGACCGCAAGCTTGCCGGTGCCACATCCTTCGAATAGACTTCAAACACAGCGCCCGTAGCTCAGTTGGATAGAGCAGCGGTTTTCTAAACCGCCGGTCGCGCGTTCGAATCGCGCCGGGCGTACCAGAAAACCGTTGGCCTCCCCTGCCCTTTCTGAGATGGATACAGCCCATGTTGACATTGGAACATCTGATGGAAATAGCTGAGCGACACCGCTCGGATCTGCAATTCAAAGTCGCGGAGTTTGCCATCGGCCAGACTGAGTTCCACTTCAATAGAAATCCATATCTGATGGGCGTGATCAATCTGTCGCCCGATTCTTGGTATCGCGAAAGCGTTTGCCTCAATACTCAAAAAGCGATCGAACGCGGTTTTCTGTTGCAGACGCAAGGAGCTTCGATTGTGGACATCGGCGCTGAATCAACATTAATGAACGCGGAGATTCTTGATGTCAGCACACAACAATCACGCCTGCTACCAGTCGTTCAAGAACTCGCCAAGGCTGGCGTCATCGTTTCAATTGAAACGTACGTGCCGGAAATTGCCAGACGATGTTTGGAGATGGGCGCCAAAGTGCTCAACGTCACTGGCAATCTGCACATCGAGGAGCTATCACGAATGGCCGTTGATCATGATGCAGCGATGATTCTCTGCCATGTCCAAGGCTCACATGTCCGGCAAGTGGATGATTATGATTTATCGAAGGAATCTACTGGCATGTTGCTGGAGTCGTTCGAGAAGTTGATTGAACGAGCAGCGTCACAAGGTAATCAGAAATTGTTCATTGATCCCGGCCAAGGTTTCTATTATCGGAATCTCCAGGATAGCGAGAAGAGAGTGCGTCACCAGATGGATGTGTTCCTGAATACATTTCGGCTGCGACGACTCGGCTATCCCGTTTGCCATGCATTGCCGCATGCCTTTGAAAAATTCGGCGAGGAAGTCCGTTGCGCAGAACCCTTTTTCGCTGTGCTGGCAGCAATTGGAAAAACAAGTCTGTTTCGGACACACGAGGTGCCGCGCGTCCGAGCTGTTTTGGATACACTCGGCTTGTACTGAGAATTACTTTGCCGGAGCGACGATGGAAGGTGGATTTTGAATTGCTGGCTTCTGTGGGAAAACTTGGTAGAGGAGTAGATAAACCAGCACGCCTGTCACTGAGACATACATCCACAACGGCCAAGTCCAGCGGGCGATTTTTTTGTGGCGCTCGAAATCTCCTTTGATGGCGCGTGAAAACGTCATAATGATCAATGGCACGATGACCATCGCCAGAATTACGTGCGTCACCAGCAATATGAGATAGATGGGCTTGAACCAGGCTGGCTCAAGAAACCTCGTCACACCTGCGACTGTGAAATGGTAATAGAGGTAGCATCCGAGAAAAATTACGGAGATCAGAAAAGCGCCGGCCATGCAGAAACGATGCGCGTCACGTTTTCCTTTTTTGATACAGATGAAGCCAGCGACCAAGAATGCGGCGCTCAAGCTGTTCAAAGTGGCATTGATCGCTGGAAGATCTTGTACGGTCATGGTCGGCGTTCCTTTCTTAGTTGATCGATCATTTTTTGGAGCTGCTCCTGATGGTCTGCACTATCGCTCTCGACTGAGCCGCGTAGTTGCCCTTTCGAATCCAAAAGCACGAAGAGTGTGCTGTGTATAAACAAGTCTGCCGGATTCGCTCTATCGGCAACTGACTGTTCGATCGCGACGAGTTTCAACCCGTCAACTGCAAGTCGTGCAATGTCGGTCTTGTTACCAGTCAGAAAAGTCCAAGAGTTTGTATCTGCGCCAAAAGTTTTCGCAAAGGCAGCCATTACGTCCGGGGTGTCATTTTCAGGGTCGGTGGTTAAAGTCAGAAATCCTATATCTCTAATTGTGAAGAGCCGTTTTTGAAGGTCAGCCATTTTCCGAGTCATATCTGGACACGGTCCAGCACATCGAGTGAACACAATATCGGCGATCCAATATTTGCCAGTGAGGTCGCGTTCGGTGAACTTTACTCCAGCTTGATTTGTCAGTGTGAAACTCGGAATCTTGGAAATGACAGGCAGGGTTTCGACTGACTTGCTATGATTGGTCAGCGGGTTGGATTGTTTCAGAAAAGCGATTATGAGGAGTATTATCCCGAACCCCATTGCCGCCATGATGAGATGTTTTTGCGGCCGTTCAGACATAACTTTCGAACCCAGTACAAGCTGGGCGAGGATTACTCCAGGTTGACCGGTGGCGCGTTTGTGGTCTTCGGTTTCGGCGCGGAATCAAGCAGCCATTTGTCGAATTCGGATGGGCTGACCACGTTTAAGAAACCGCGCATTTTTGCGTGACCATCTCCACAAAGTTGTGCGCAGGTGATCATGTAGTTGCCGGGCTTATTGGCTTTAAAATGCATCGGAATCACAAGCCCAGGAATGGCGTCCTGACAGATCCGCAATGGGACGACCTTGTAGGAATGGATCACATCCGTCGAACTGAGATAAATAATGACCGGTCGACCTGTTGGAACTGTCATTGAATTAAATGGAGGGACAACATCATCGTTGCCAGCATTGTCGGTGGGTGAATAACCGAATTTGTTTTCAGGTGAGATAAAGCGGACATCTTGCTTTCCAAAAGTATCGTCCTTGCCTTGATAGCGTGTGTTCCAACCGAATTGTTGAGCGACGACTCGAACGATCACAGGGTTATCGGACTTCTGAGGGAACTTTTCTGCCACTACAACTTCCGCCCATAACGGCACTGCAAAACAGGCGATGAGAACGATCTCAGCAGCAATTACACCGAATTCCGCGAGGGTGGTGAATCGTTTGTTCTGTGCGCCAAGATAATCAGCTTTCGGATGCTTGGATTCGCGGAATCGAATCAATACGTAAATGAAATAGGCGCTCCAACCAAGGAACAGGACTAGCATCAATAAATGAACCGCCACCATCATTGCGTCCATCTTCAAGCTGTGCTCGGAAGCACGCTCAGGAAAAGCCATGTACGGTGTCAGAAATTCAACCAAAGGCTTCATGGTCTCGACCATTGACTTCAATCCAATGGAGTTGAAGCCGAAGACCAACGCGGCCATAAAGGCCAAGCCTCCGATAATATACAAGATAGTCTTGGAGTGATTTCCAGTAGGTTTCTCAGTCATAGGTTCCGTAATAAATCAACGAGTGGGTGTATCAGTCGGACTGTCACTTGGCAGATCAGATTGATTTGCGAGTGCCCGTTTCCAAAGATAGACAAAAAAAACGCTCAAGAGGGACAGGACAACTGTAACGAAGAATAAAAGCACCATGATGCCGGCGTTCATCCCTTTGGCTAGTTGGGAATCACTCGCACCAAAGCACGCAGCACAGGATTGCGCATCCGTTGGAAATAAACCAAGCCACAGCGCCAGTATGAACATGACCAAAATGGTTCGAGTGAGCTTCACAGGTAACTGATGTGTTTAAGTTTCTTCAAAAAACGCCGTGCGTAAATAAACAGGGCAACAGAGCCGCAAACAGACGCGATGGAAGCCAAGAGATAGGCGTTTCCTTGTCCGGAATGGAAGCGCATGGCAAACCAGCCAGCGAGTATCAGACCGATCAAAATCGATACTGTGATAAAAAAAATATGGAATGCCTTCAGTGACATTATTTGTCTGCAAGTGCGCTGTGCTCAGCTTGCCCGGGTAGTTTTCTGTAAGAGTTATCCAACCCTGGAACGTCGTTCACGGACGTAATTGTCAGATACATCATAGCTGCAAAAAAGAAAAAGGTGCATGCCATGGTGATACTGATGGTTTTCCATTTGATGTCCCACCACAAGTGCATGAAGACAGCAATCACACAACTGGCCTTAATCACGGCCACGAGCATGGCAAATGCAAGTGCCTTGGGAAATGAGACCTCGTACTTCTCAACGAAATAATCGATTCCGACGGTAACCAAGGTTGCGATGATGAGAGTGTAGCCAACTGCTTTGAACTTTTTAATAAGTCCGTGGTAATACTCGGGAGATGCGTGATGGTCCGACATAATTATAGCAGGTAGAGGATTGGGAAAAGGAATATCCAAACCAAATCAACAAAGTGCCAGAAAAGACCTGTGGTTTCAATTCGGTTTGCAAAACGATCCGGATCTTTCAGCCAAAGCCGCGTTCCGATTGGCAGCAGATTGTAGGATAGCACAACGATTCCACCCAAAACGTGCAACGCGTGAAGACCTGTCAGAGTAAAGTATATCGCAAAGAAAGGGCTATGCGCCGGCTCCAATGAAGAGAGCCGTTTGATTCTGGAAACAGGGATCTCCACTCCATGATGTTTTGATCCGGCACCAGAATGTGCGTCCGTTGATAGGCTGGCTGTCTTGGCATGCTGAGGCTTTGCATGGTCATCATCAGCCCCATCTGCGTGCAGGATCACGGCGGTGATATCCTTCGGACAATTTAATGCCACCATGTTTGTGTCCTGCCAGTTGATTCGCCAAAACCAAGCGCCATTCCAGATGTTCATCACTTTGCCGACATCGTGCACATGAGTGTCGCCCTTCACTTTATAGCCAACAATGTGGCCGCTCAACGGCACCTGAGTGATTTGTAATTCGGGATCGTTGTATCGATCCTTTGCAATTTTAGTCACCTGCTTGGAATGATTGTCACCGTACGCCGCGACAAAATAATCTTTGGCAGCAGTGGCGTCTTTGAAGGTGACATCGTAGTGAGTAAATTTTGCAGGCCATTCATAAGACCATTTGACCAACACAAAAGCTGCCGCGCAAAGAATCGTCGCGATCTGATATTTCTTGTACGCCTTGAAATCGCCCAGCTTCAATGATGCCCATGCCATCACGACCGTCACGCTGGAAAGAATGAGAATGACCGTGTTGAACGTGCCCACAGGAATGTTCATCAAGCCCATCGACCACGTGCCCGGCGATGCGCCAACCCGAAGCAGCACATACGCCGAGAAAAGAGCTCCGAATAGCATCACTTCCGAAGCAAGGAATAGCCAGATGCCGACCTTGGCGTTGTAAAGTCCTGTGTCCGGTCGTTGAGTAGAATTATACGGTATTTCCATCGTTAAACTTTCTCGTTCTGGGGAAGATAATCTTTAGAGGCGCCCGGTTTGCTGTACTCGTACGCGTCGCGGTAAACAACCGGCTGCGTGATAAAGTTGCCGTGCGGCGGTGGAGTCGGCGTCTGCCATTCCAATGTCGTAGAATTCCACGGATTATCCGATGTCACCTTTTCGCCGTTACGAATGCTCCAGAAAAAGTTGACGATGAACGGCACCTGCGCGATCGCAAGTCCCCAAGCGGCGTGTGAAATGATCGTGTTGGTCATGATGGATTCGGCTGCGAGTCCAAGCACGCCCTCGCCTGAAGCGTAGGTGGCTCCGCCGTCGGACATGCGCCGGCTCATGCCGTCAAATCCTTGTTTAAACATTGGCAGGAAAATCAGGTTCATAAAAATGAGCGAACACCAGAAATGCACCTTGCCCCAATACTCACTCATTTTTCGACCGGTCATTTTGGGGTACCAATAATATACGCCAGCGAACAAGCCGAAGATTGTTCCCGGAGCAACGACGTAATGAAAGTGAGCAATCACGTAATAAGAATCATGTAGATGAATATCGGTGAAATTGAAGCCAAGCGGCAGGCCCGTCAGTCCACCGATACCAAACATTGGCAGGAATGAGAACGCGAACATAGACGCTGTGGTAAATCGAATCGCACCTTTCCAAAGTGACATGAACAAACACGTCAACAGAATCACTGATGGGATCGAAATAATCATCGTCGTCGTTTGGAAAAATGTAGCCACTTTGTTACCCATACCAGTCAGGTACATGTGGTGCGCCCAGACGATGAATGAAAGAAAACCGAGCACCAACACAGCGCCGACCATCAATCGATACCCCCAAACTGGGCGACGAGTGCTGTTCGCAATGACTTCCGTCACAATGCCAATCGCTGGCAAAATCAAGACGTACACTTCTGGATGCCCCAGGAACCAGAATAGATGCTGCCACAATAACGGACTGCCACCGCCGCTGATTGTTGCAGGTTGGCCGGAAATAAATAATCCAGTTGGCAGGAAGAAACTCGTGCCCGCCACTTTGTCCATCAACTGCATCACTCCCGCTGCTTCGAGCGGAGGAAACGCCAGCAGCAATAGAAACGCTGTCACAAATTGTGCCCAGACGAAAAACGGGAGCCGACCCCAAGTCATTCCCGGCGCACGCAACTGTATAATCGTGGCAATAAAGTTGACGGCACCCAGCAGCGACGAAGTAATCAAAAGCACCATCGCGACTAGCCAGTAAGTCTGCCCGTCAGTTGGCAACGATGTGGCCAGCGGTGAGTACGATGTCCATCCAGCCTGTGCAGCTCCTCCTGGTATGAAAAAACTGACTGTCATTGTGACGCAACCGAGGAAGAACGCCCAGAAACTGGCCATGTTGACGCGAGGGAAACACATGTCGGGCGCACCAATCTGAAGCGGTACGATGTAATTGCCAAAGGCAGCGAATCCAAGCGGAACGATTGCCATGAACACCATGATGGTGCCGTGCATGGCGCCGAAGACGTTGTAAAGTTGCGCTGAAATAATGCCGTCTTTGGCAACATTTCCCAAAACGGATTCAAGAAGTGCCCCAATCACTGGAATCGGCTGATCGGGTTTGGCAATCTGCCAGCGCATAGCCATCATCAATCCGAATCCGAACAATAGAAATACCAGCGCGGTGACTCCGTACTGAATGCCGATCACCTTGTGATCGGTTGAGAAAATGTACTTGGTCCAGAAACTCTGTTCGGCATGACTGTGATCGTCATGGTGTACTTCAGTATGCGTTGCGGTTTGCATTGTGTCTTACGGTAACTATTCGGCAATAAACTTCGTTTTTGTCAAAACCAGAATCCCGAATATCACGGGCAGGTAAAGGATTGAACAGTAAAAAAGTGATTTTGCGTTCACCAAATTCGGTTCACGGCTAAATCGAAATGCGAAAATGACATATGCAACTCCCAAAAGGAGCGCTCCGAAAAAATAGGGCGAGCTATTCATCCCAAATAGAAACGGACAAAGCGAAACGGTCAATGTGCCGATAGCATGACAAAGAGCATGGCGACCGGTCACCATTCCAGTCTGATCCTTGACGGCCAGCATCGCAAAGCCAGCCTTCGAATAATCTTCGCGGTGCATCCAGGAAATCGCCATGAAATGCGGCAGTTGCCAGAAAAATAAAATGGCAACGAGTGACCAGCCATTGATGTGAAATGCTTGTTCAGGGGACGCAGCCGCAGTCCAGCCCATCAATGGCGGCAATGCACCCGGAACAGCACCAATGATTGTGTTGAGAGTGGTGACGCGTTTGAGCGGCGTGTAAATAAATACGTAGGCGACAAATGTGATTGCACCAATACCAGCGCAAAGTTGGTTGTTGAAAATAAGCAGTAATGCCAGACCACTGATGGCCATAAGAATTCCAACAACGAACGCAATCTCAGGTTGGATTAGTCCTGAGGGAATCGGACGGTTGGCGGTGCGCACCATTTTTGCGTCAGCGTCACGTTCCAGCAATTGATTGAAGACTGCTGCTGCGCCAGCAACAAGCGCTGTGCCACCGAGCAAAGCAAGGAGCCGAGTATAGTCCATCGGAGCAGCTGACCCCATGTAAAAACCGACTGCCGCTGTCACGAGCACCAAACTTGTGAGGCGAAACTTGACGAGTTCTGAATAGAGACTCAGAAGGCTCCGATCGTCGGAAACTGAAACTGAAATCGTAGTGGCAGCGGTTTTCATCTCAACTTTTAAGTGCTGCAGTCAATGTGCGGGATGCTAACTTTTCAGTCGCGACTGATACGAATGACTGTGTTTGATGTGCGAACACAACTGTCAATCCAGATGCCGCAAATATCAGTGCGCCGACCAAAACGTGAAGGGTGGCAATGTCTGCTGGTTTGCCTTTGATGACGGTGAAAATTCCGAGGCCAACTTGAATTGCGGTTAGCAAACTCCAAATCGCCGCAACCTGACGAAGTGGTCTGTTGAGATTCTTGCTGGAAAAAACTTTCCAAGATACGGCCGCGACAATGACTGCAATTAAGAGCGCCATAACTCGATGAATCATGTGGAGCTGAATTTGAAATGAAGTGATTGAGTTTATTGCGGTCGATTCCATGCGTTGTTGATTGTATCGGTGAATCGAATCAGAATCGGTGTCCGGCCATATCTTGCCATGGGCGAGCGGGAAATCCGGCACAGCAAGACCGGCGTGCTGGTGGCGCATTGTTGCCCCAAGCAGCAATTGGCAAAAGATTAATACCAAACCGACGACAGTCAAAGTCTTGAATGTCGTGCCGATCCTAATTTGTTTTAGAGCATCTCGGGAGGCGGGCCACCATTGACTGGTGAGTACGGCAATTGCAATCACGAGCAGAAAAAATAACTGCGCAAGTGTACCGTGAATGATTCCAAGATAGTCCAACTTAAACTCGACTCTAAATCCACCCATTGCCCCCTGAAGGATTACAGCAAAAACAGCCGACCAGCCAAGCCAACGAAGTTCTGCAGGGCTCTTCATGAATCTGGCAATTCCATAGATTACAGCAGGCACTGACAATATCGCCAGCGGGATGAATACATGAAATGTGCGAACGCCCATTAATAGGAGCGGGAGCGTGAATGCGATAATCCCAAATGTTTTTACTTTTCCCGCAGTCTCCTTCACCCAAATCCAAATTGCCAAAACGACAGTCAACAAACCAACAAATGAAGCGATAAGCCTGTGCGAATGTTCGTAGAGAATTCCGCCTATCCATTCTGAGGCTGGAAATAAAAACATGTTGTAGCCAAAACTATTTGGCCAGTCGGGCACAGCCATCCCAACCCCTTTGCTAGTCACCAAGCCGCCAACAGCAATCAATGCAAAAGTGCACAGTCCTACGAACAGCGCGAAGCAGTGCAGCCAAAAACCGGCTTTGAACCGGGAAGATGTGGACTCAGAGAGCACTAAAATCTACTTCAGTGGCTCGGGAGCATCGATCGTGAAATTCGCCGCCAATCCGTTCTCCCCTAGCGTGATCGCCTGCGATAATGGTTTGCCTGACTTGCGGTGCAAGGCGATCAATGTGTATTTCCCAGGAGGAACATTTTTGATGGTGTATGCGCCAGACTTGTCGGTGACAGAATAATAAGGATGAGAAAGAACCCCAACATAGGCGAACATCCAAGGGTGAATATCGCATTTGAATTTGAGAAGCACCTCTTCCATTTCAAAGATAAATTTCAAATCTGGCCCTTTCGGAAGTTGGGCTTTGTTTTGTTCTTTATTGCCATCAACGACAGGCGATGGATGAACATTATGCAACACTGGATCTGAGTTTTTGACGACAAGCGTTTGGCCTGTCTGCAACCCCAAAATGTATGGATGATAGAGGCAGGATTTTTGATCTAATACGGCGGTCTGCCCTGTCGGCTTGGGAGCGTTACTCAATCCTTCTGATTTTAGATAAACAAATACATCGGCCAGCTCACCACTTTGGCCAACGACGAAATGTCGCGTTGTCACCTTCGAATCTGCCGAATGCAACTTTCCACAGAGTGGATCGAGTTGAACTACAATTTCCTTTGGCGGTGTCCCTTTAAGGGTCACTTTCCCAGAAATGTCCGCAGCAACGGAAGAAATCACCGTTGCGATAAAATATGTCGCGATCAAACAATTTTTAGAATTCATTTTCAACTCCCTCAATTTAATTGACGCTAACACTAGCCCGTCACGCGTGCAAGCGCATTGTGAAACATTTCACAATCTTCGAGGTTTACTTGTCAGAGTCCAAATCGGATAGAACTTGATGCATCTTAATCGCTGTCATAGCGGCCTCGGTTCCTCTATTAAAATGCTTAGAAAGGCACCGCTTCCTTGCTTGGATTGCAGATTCAAGCAGCAAAACTTCATGAATGACTGGGATGCCCGTATTCACTGCAATTTCCCCTAATCGATCGGTTATAGATGTTGCGATGTGTGCCGCATGTGTCGTCTCGCCTCGAATGATGACTCCAAGACAGATAACTGCAGAATAGTCGCTCCTCTCCAAAGTTAGTCTTGCGGCCACAACTGGAATCTCGAATGCGCCAGGAACGCGAATCACTTTGACACTTTTCACACAAGCCGAGTGCAATTCTTTCAATGCCGCAGCCAACATCGAATCCACGTACTTGGCATTGTATTGCGAGGCGATAATCGCGTAGCGCCCACTATCCCGTCGAACTTGATTGCGCTTTAGTTTCTGTAACATGTCAAAGGGTGTGCCCGAGCTTTTTTCGCTTGGTTTGCAAATATCGTTCATTGTGTTTATTTGCTTGGATTCGGATTGGCAATTGCTCGACAATTTCAAGGCCATAACCTTCGAGGCCGACTACTTTTCTCGGGTTATTCGTCAGCAAGCGAATCGTCTTCACCCCCAGATCCACTAAAATCTGCGCTCCAAGCCCGTATTCACGCAAGTCAGGTGGAAACCCGAGTTTGCGATTCGCCTCCACAGTATCCAAACCAGAATCTTGCAATTTGTAAGCGTGTATCTTTGCTCCAAGGCCAATCCCCCGCCCCTCCTGTCTCATGTAAACAATCACCCCTGCACCTGCAATTGCCACCTGTCTCATCGCCTGCCGCAACTGAGGTCCGCAATCGCAGCGCATCGATCCAAATACATCTCCAGTCAAACATTCGCTGTGCACTCTCACCAAAATATTCTTACCGCCACTCACAGTGCCACGCACCAAAGCTAAATGTTGCTGACCGTCAACCTTCGAGCGATACAAGTGCAGTTCAAACTCACCAAATTCTGTTGGAAGCCGAACCGACTCCACTCGTTCTACCAGTCGCTCCCGCTGCCTGCGGTACTTGATCAAATCCTCAATGCTGCAAATCTTGAGCTTGTGACGATTGGCAAATCGGAGCAGATCCGGGAAACGCGCCATCTCGCCATTTTCCTTCATGATTTCGCAGATCACTCCGACAGGCCTGCAACCTGCAAGACTGGCCAAATCCACCGCCGCCTCCGTGTGTCCAGCTCGTTGCAAAACTCCACCTGATTTTGCACGCAGCGGGAATACATGCCCTGGTTGAAGTAAATCTTCCTTCACCGCTTGCCGACTTGCCATCACCTGAATTGTTAGCGCGCGATCAGCCGCGCTGATCCCCGTCGTAATGCCTCGAGCGGCATCAACACTCACTTGAAAATCAGTTTTGAACGCCTCAGTATTTTGCGCCACCATTTGCTCAATACCCAGCTGCTTAAGTCTCTCTGCGGAGGTCGGCACACAAATCAGACCCCTCGCATACTTGGCCATAAAATTGACCGATTTCGCAGTCGCCTTTTCGGCCGCCATGATCAAGTCGCCCTCGTTTTCGCGGTCAGCATCATCCACTACAATCACCATTTTGCCGTCGCGAATATCATTGAGAACTTCCTCAATACTATTGAATTTCCGTTTCATTCTTCTGCCGCAATTTATCCACGAGCCTAGAAACTAACAGCAACAAAATTGACGCCGAATTGTACGGAGCAGAAGATTGGCATCAATTGCCAGTGCGTCGGCATAGAAATACGCCTTCATCGCCATTCTTGTTTATCCAACTTTCTTGAATGATGATTTGTTGAGTAGCCAACAATGTAGCCAGCCGCGCAGGTGTGTGACGGTATGAAAAGAAAAGCCGGACAGAGTCACCAACTCCGAAAATAAAACTCTCGCCGCCAAATTCCACTCTGCATTCACGATTAAAAACGACCCTCGATTCAATCCGCAACAAGTCATTGCCATTAGGGCACGGAACGATAGAAAACATCATCTCGCCAGCATTCTTCTCCACTCCAATATCCAGCAGCACCGACCACAGCCAATCTCGCGTCAGTTCGTTATCATAGAGTGGCAGGCTATTTATTACTCCCGCGTGATAGTCATTTCCAGGTGCCAGATTCGCGCTCAGAAGCAAGAAATCGCCATCACGCAAGATCGATCCCAGTTGGGGCATGACTTCATTCGAGACAAAGTTTGGCAACATCCCAAAGAAACAAACTATTCGTTTACGTGTGGTCAGGATCGGAGAAAGGGCTGATTTCCAATTGCTCGATTCGGCGAGATCGATGCACATCGGCGTGATCGAATCCGGCACAACTCCTGCCTCAATCGCAGCCGAACGTGCGATTATTGCAAGCCCAGCGCTGACGTCCACAGGTGCGTATCGCAGTTGTAGATTGGCAACCGACCCGATGAGATGACGGATCAACAGTGCATCCTTCTGCCCTCCACCACAGCCAAGACTGATCACTTCCACTTCACTCACGCCCGACATCCGTGCAGCGCAATCTGCCATCGCCGCGTTGTAGATTCGCTCACAATCATGATCCGTACGAGCCGGTGAAAGCGACTCATGGACCCTCAACCATCGAAGCGCCTGTTTGGGTGTATCGTAATGAAATTTGTGGTTCATCGCTCGCGAACGCAATGAATCGCGCATCGATATCTCCACTGCACCGGGAAATTGGCTGGGATGAATTAGAACTGAAACTGGCTGGTTTTCAGTACTTGAAGCGCTCATTCAACTGACACCGGCAATAAAGTTTGCTGCACTGATAAGTGCCTCGCCCAGTTTCGCGGCATCCTTGCCGCCACCGCGGGCGTTATCAGGTTTGCCACCACCTTTGCCACCGATGATGGGAGCGATGGTCTGAATGATTTTTCCGGCCTGAATCTTTGCCGTGAAGTCCGGTGACACACTGGCGATGAGCGCGACTGCGCCATTGGCTGCGCCGCCCAGCACGATGATTCCTTTGAATTTTCCTTTCAGTGCGTCGGCCACTGCTTGCAACTCATCACCGTCAGCCTCACCCAAATGCTCGAGGATCGCCGGCATCCCGTTGATTGTCTTTGCGCGGACAATGAGTTCATTCGCACGACCAGCGGCTTCTCGTTGCGAAGCGGCCTTGAGGGATTTCTCCATTTCCTTCTGATGCGCGAGGAGGGCTTCGGTTTTTTTCTCCAGTTCGTGAACGGGAGTATTCAACTTGCCTGCGATATTGCCGATGAGTTCGCGGTCGATGCGCATCGATTCAAATGCGGCGAGGCCGGCAACGGCTTCGATGCGGCGCACGCCGGCGGCAATCGCGTTCTCGCTGACGATGCGGAAAAGGCCAATCTCGCCAGTCGCGCGCGTGTGCGTGCCGCCGCAAAGTTCCATCGAGTAGCCGTCCATCTGCTGGGCGCTGCCACCGATCTGCACCAGGCGCACGGTGTCGCCGTATTTGTCGCCGAAGAACTGCATCACGTCTTTGCGGTGCTTCACCTCGGCGTGCGAAACTTCAGCCCAACTCACGCAGGCATTCTCGACGATGCGTTCGTTGACGAGTTTCTCAATGTCGGCAACCTGCATCGGCGTGAGCGCAGCGTTGTTGAAATCGAAGGTCAGCTTGTCCGGTCCGACGAAGGAACCTTTTTGAGAGATGTCGTGGCTCACGACTTCATGCAAGGCCCAGTGCAGCAAATGCGTGACGGTGTGATGGCGTTGAATGGCGTCACGCCGCGATTTCTCGACACTCAGACTCACGCTCGCACCAACTGCCGGGCCATCGCTTTCATCAAGAAGATGCAGCCATGTGTTGCCGGATTTCTGTGTGTTTGAAATTCGCCAGTGCTGCCCGTTCGCGCTGAGTTGACCGGTATCGCCGACTTGCCCGCCCATCTCGGCATAGCAAGTGGAGGCGTCGAGTATCACGGCGGTCTTGTTCTTGAGCAAGACGACCTCCAGCACACTGGCTTGCATCGTGAGGTGTTCGTAGCCGACAAATCTTGTCGCTGACTTGGTCTCGATTTGCGAAAGCTCAATCACCTGTTTTTTCTGCGCGGCACGGGCGCGGGCGCGTTGTTCTTCCATGAGCGCATTGAACCCAGTCACATCCACGGTCAGCCCGCGTTCACGCGCCATCAATTCGGTGAGGTCGAGTGGGAAACCCTGCTCATCGTAAAGTTTGAAGGCGAATGCCCCGGAGATATTGCCCTTCGCGGCAGACTCGTTGAAAAGTTCAATGCCGCGATCAAGCGTCTTATTGAAGGACTCCTCCTCCAGCCGGAGCACGTCTTTCACGTGCTGCTGCCGCGCGCGGATCTCGGGGAAAATATCGCTCATCGTCGCGACGAGCACATCCACGAGCTTGTAGAAAAAAGGTTCACGAAAGCCGAGCGTGCGGCCGTAACGAACCGCGCGGCGCAGGATGCGGCGCAGGACATAATTGCGGTCGGTGTTGCCGGGTGAAATGCCATCCGCCACGGCGAAACTCAATGTGCGGATGTGATCGGCAATGACTCGGAAAGCGATGTCCACCTTCTCCTGCTCGCACTCACCGGTGCTTCCGGATCTCGGCAGGGTCGATCCATATTTATTGCCGCTCAGTTTTTCGATGGCGCTGAAAATCGGACGAAAGATGTCAGTCTCGTAGTTGGAAATGCGGGCGCTCTGGAAATCGGTGAATCCCTTCGTGCCTTGAATGATGCTCGCAACGCGCTCAAAACCCATGCCGGTGTCCACGTGCTTGGCGGGCAAGGAAGAAAATGTGCCGCCGGGGTTCGCGTTGAACTGGATGAAGACGAGGTTCCAAATCTCCATGCAGCGCGCATCGCCTTTATTGACTAGCAACCCTTTTGTGTCGCCGTGTGGCGTGAGGTCTACGTGGAGTTCGGAGCACGGGCCGCACGGGCCGGTGTCGCCCATCATCCAGAAATTATCCTTCTTGCCACCGTTAACGATGTGGGTGGCCGGATCCAGACCGGCAGCCCGAAATTTATCGGCCCAGTAATTCCACGCCTCAGAATCAAACTCGCTCGGGTCGTTCTTGGATTTGTCTGGGCTGTAAACCGTCGCGTAAATCCGCTGTGGCGGGAATTTCCAAACGCCCGTGACCAACTCCCAAGCCCAGTCAATCGCCTCTTTTTTGAAGTAATCGCCGAAGGACCAGTTGCCGAGCATCTCGAAAAACGTATGGTGATAGGTGTCCAGACCGACATCATCGAGGTCGTTGTGTTTGCCACCGGCGCGGATGCACTTCTGCGTGTCGGCCGCACGTCCGGGCGAGTACGGGCACTTTGTCTCGTTGAGAAAAATGGGCACGAACTGGTTCATGCCGGCATTGGTGAAGAGCAGATTCGGGCTCTCCGGCATGAGACTCGACGACGGAACAATGGCGTGTGCTTTCGACTTGAAGAAGTCGAGGAACGACTGGCGAATTTGGCTGCTGGTCATCAACTGGCCGACGAGTTTATGATAATTGAATCTCTCAGACCAGACGGAAGTATTTCATCCAAAAGAAAGCCTCGCTACGGCTTTGCTATCGGTGGCGGAGCGTTTGTAACCGTCAGCCAGAATTGGTCGATTTGATGGATGAGTAATTCACCAGCAATGGGAGATTGCTTGATGCTGAATTTGGCTGTGCGCGAAATGACGGGGCTTGAGTTGGTGACGGCAATCATCAATCGGATGGGGACACTTGCAGGATTGGCTGTTGGAGAAGCCACGAGTGACACTATCACATCGCTGTTTTTAGCCGGTATTTCTACTGGCTTGGCGGTCACTCCATCGGGCAAGCCAAGCACGGTGCCGACAAGATTTGTGAATCCATTATTCTGAACAGTGATGCTGAGTTTGATGTTATTTGTCTGACCACGACCCATGGTGAAAACCTGATTATCGACGCTCACAGAAAAGTCTGGTTGCGGTGGAGCGATGTGAAGCCGGTAACGAAAGTCTGGAGATCCTTTACTGTAAAGGTCACCGATCGTTGCTGTGAAAAGCCCATCGGCGGGTGCTGCCCAATTGATCTGCGGATCGTGCACGTTGGTATCGGCATCATCCATATAGGCGAGTTGCTTGCCGGTTGAATCCTCGATCCTCAGCCACGGATCGATCTGCGAATGGAGTGACTGTCCTGCGAGACGGAATCGAAGTGTGACACCTTTCTTTGCCTGAAAACTGAATCGATCAATATCGCCGTTAGAATCGATTCGCCCATTCATCGCGCAGGGAATTGTAATAGCCTGAGGTTTGGAAATATCGTTGTTGGGTTCTGATTCGACGACCTCTTGCTCATCGGAGAGCAGGATTGGCAGGAGTCGATCGGATGCTGCGTGAGTCGCTAAATGTTTATCGGTGAGCGGCAATGTATCAGTCGCGTCGACTGTGATTGTGGCTGTCGGATCGAGGTTCCAACCCGTGAGTAGGAGATTTGATTTGCGCCCGCGCTGCGCTCCGGCAGGAAAAGTGCGCCTCGTGAATGATGCGTTGCTGAGAGTGAGCCGGTAGATAAATGCGGCACTACCTCCGAATTGCACGTTGGCTTCCGGTGGGTAACCAAACGCAGCGATTTGAATCGTGTACATTCCGCTACGGGTGACTTTGTAGGCGATGAACGGATCGAGATTATGGGTGTCAGAGTTGAAGGCGATTTTCGTTCCGCGTTCATCAAGCAGATGCAGGATTGGATCCATTGGCGAGCCAAGCGCGTAACCATCCACGGCGGCAATCAACCAGCGACCCGCTTCAATTCGCATCGAGTATGAATCGACATCTCCCGACTTTTGAAGTCGGCCATTTAAAACGGAAGGCAGTGAATCGATTTGCTGGGACTGTTTAATATTGTCGTTCGGCTCTTTCTCGAGGAGTTCAAGATAACGGCCAATGAGAATTGTTCGAACTTCTGAAGCCCCATCTGAATTGTGAACTCGGACAGAATGCGGTCCCACGGGCGCATCCTTGCTGATGGTAACGTTGTACTGGCCAACACTGGTTGCCGGCTTGATTTCCACACCCGAACAATCAATCCACATCTTCGCGGGCCACGGATCAAATTTGCCAGTGGCAGTGAGTGTGAATGTTGTTCCAATCTGGCCGCCAGCAGGAAAAATGTTTTCCAGAACAGGAATGGAAGCGCAAACGGACCAAGCCGTATTCAGAGTGAGAACCAGAATTGCCGCGCGCACCATCAAACGAACAATTCCTTGATAGGTTCGCCGCCGCTGACAAGTGAGACCGGCCGACCGGTATTTGTGATGAGCAGTTGGTGCGGATCAATGCCGAGTTTCTTGTAGATTGTGCAGGCGAAATCTTCTGGCGAATGGATGTTCTCATCAGCATACGCGCCTTTCCAATCCGTTGCGCCGATGACCGCTCCACGAGGACAACCTGCGCCAGCCATTAGAACGGACATGGCGTGCGGCCAATGATCGCGCCCACCATCTTTGTTCACGACTGGAGTACGTCCGAATTCACCGAGGCAAATGACGAGGGTCGAATCGAGTAGTCCGCGTTGATCCAGATCAGTAATCAAACCTGCCAGACCTTGGTCCAGTTTAGGCATCGCGGAGTCCTTGAGAGTTTTGAATATGTTGGTGTGATGATCCCAGCCACCATAGTTACAAGTGACCCACGAGACCCCTACTTCAACCAGTCGCCGCGCGAGCAGAAGGCGCTGACCAAAATCGGACATCCCATATAAGGAACGAACATGATCTGGTTCAAGTGAAAGATTGAATGCGGCCTGCGCCTCGCGCGAAGCCACCAATTCAATGCCTTGATTGTAAAAACTGTCGAAACCGAAAAGCGGATCCTCTGCAACCGAGTCACGGAGACGAGGAAGTCGATCGAGCGATTTTCGTAATTTTTGACGCGTGGTTGCACGGCCATCGCTGATATCATTTGGCAGGACAACATCGCGGACTTTGAAATTTCGATTGCTCGGGTCACCGCCGATTACGAACGGCGCATGTTGAGCACCGAGAAAATTGGGGCCTGCAGATCTGGTTTCACTGGGCGCAGTCACGTATGCAGGCAAACCATTTCTTACGCCGCGCTGATGTGAGACCATTGATCCCATTGATGGATGAAACGTCACGAACGCGCCGCATCCAACGGGAACGGGAGTGGGTGCGCCGGTCATCATGTAATGATTGCCGCCGCCATGATTGGGATCCTGATGACAAATGGAACGGACGACGGTGAATTTATCAGCGATAGCCGAAAGCCGGGGAACGGTCTCGCAATATTGAATGCCCGGAACGTTTGATCGGATGGGTTTGAATTCGCCACGAATATCGGAAGGGGCATCCGGCTTGGGATCAAACGTCTCGTAATGCGTCGGTCCACCATCAAGCCAGATCATGATGACGCGTATGCCTTCAGGACTGGCTTTGCCTTTTGCAGCAGCGGCGGCGGCACGAAGGTGAAGTATGTCAGAAAACCCCAAACCCAGCGCAGAGCCAAGTCCAAGCTGGATGAAATCCCGACGCCCGATTCCAGCACAATTGTAATTGGTTCGACTCATCTCAACACACTCGTTCTTTCATGGACGATTCTGGACCTCGATAATTCGAGCTGATTGAGTGGGTGTCATCAATGATTGAAAACGAATTCTGCGGAGTTAATCAACGCCCAGATCAAATCTTCGATTGCCGTCTTTCGAGTTGCACCGGCTTCTGTGAAAGCGTTCGTTGAAATCTTCATTTCATCGGCATTGGGAAACCGGCCGTAAGCCGAAAGATAAATCTCGGTCACGATGGCATCCGGTTGAAGCGCGCTGGCTGCTAAACGGGCCGCGCAACCTTCTGGACTTGAAATGCGTTCTTGCAACGACCTTGAATTCATCATGTGCAGTGCCTGAACAAGACTAGTGCGAGTATCACGCTCACACGGGCAATCCGCACTGGCATTGGGTCTTCCAAAGGCGTCGAGAATTTCAGAAGTGTATTTGTTATTCCAACTCTCAATCGAACGGGAACCCGGTGGCAGCCCCACCAATGAATCTGTCACGCCAACAACAGAAGTGATGGCGTCATTTAAGACTTCGGCAGGAAGACGGCGCCGAACTGCGCGTGAATAATTTCGAGTGTCCGCAAGGTTGTGTTCATTTGGCAATGAACCAATCTGATAGAGGTGCGATTGCATGATGGTGCGCATGAGGTGTTTCAAATCATAACGGTGCGCAACAAAGTCCTGTGCAAGTGCGTCGAGTAATGGTGCATTTGAAGGTGGATTTGACGCGCGAAAATCGTCCACTGGCTCCACGATGCCTCGATTGAAGAATTGCGCCCAAACGCGATTGACCACAGCACGTGCGAAGAAGGGGTTGTCTGGGCGAGTCATCCAATCGACCAGCGAAACACGAGGGTCGACCTCAGTTGGAATTGTAACAGCGATGGCATCAGGAGCTTTGGCTTTCATCGCCTCGCCAGTTACCGGGTGAAGAACAGTGCTGCCTTTGCCAAACCAAATGAATTCTGGCTCGCCAGAGATTGGCGCAGAGATCCCCTGCCCTTTTCTTTTCAAGTCAGTGAAGTATGCGGCAAAAGAATAGAAATCACTCTGACTCCATTTTTCATTCGGGTGATGGTGGCATTTGGCGCACTCGAGTCGCACGCCGAGAAAAACCTGACTGACATGCATTCCCAGATCGCCTGGGTCACGTCGATTTCGGAACAGGACAACAGGCCCAGAAAGATGTGTGCTGCCTTGCGCTGTGAGCAATTCGCGCGTGAATTGATCATAGGGTTTGTTCTCACGAAAGCTTTCGCGCAGCCATTGATCAAGCATGTAAACACTCCTGACACCCACATGAGATGGATTGGGCCGGATGAGGTCAGCCCATTTCACCGCCCAATGATCTGCCCAAGCGGGATGCACGAGCAATCGGTCGATGAGTTGCTTTCGTTTGTCCGAAGACGGATCGGAAAGGAAGGCGCGTACTTCATCGGGCGTTGGCAATGTGCCAATGGAGTCGAGTGATGCACGGCGAAGAAATTCTGCATCCGAGCAGCGGTCTGATGGCAACAGTCCCAGTTTCTGATGATGAGCATAAGCGTGGCCGTCGATGAAATTGTTCCGTGGCAAAACGGAATAGGCGATATGCGGCAGCAGTTTGTCAGGCGGAACAGTGACGCGCGAAACATCAATCAACCCCATGAATCGCGCGGTTATTAGACCCTCACCACTGGTGGTGCCAACATCAACGATTCCATTTTCATCCACCTTCGCGATTGTCTTTTCATTGGAATGGAACTCCGCCAACTGAGTGACATCACGAATGGATCCGTCGGAGTAATGCGCGCGAAGCAGTAGCGGTTGCAGCGAGTTTTTTGCGTAACGCCGCTCAGCAGGGAATAGTTTTACCTCGGTCAATATAGGATCACCCAACTGCGCATAAGGCATTCCTTGTTGGATCCATTTGAGAAGAGATTGATGTGTCTGCGAGCCAGTTTCAAAACGCATTCCGCCGCCGTGCCTCACTCTCATTGTCGGTTTCTGGATCAATAGACTTTGGTCGGGGCTTGCTGGGGATACGCGGCGGCCTCGTGAAGATTTAACAATGTTTTGATAATCTGATTCTGGATTGAAGGCAAAAATGGAGAGCTTAAAACCTCCCTTTCCTTCGGCTTTTGCATGACAACTGCCCGAGTTGCAACCGGCCTTGCTCAAGATTGGAAGTATGTCGGAAACAAAATTGAGGCGACTGATGACTGTTGATTCGGTGACGGTCACTTTGACAATTGCAGAACTGCCACCGGCTTTTGCAGTGATGACTGCATTCCCATTCTTGTGAGACTTCACAATGCCGTCAGCAGTGACTGTGGCAACCGAGGGATTGTCCGACGTCAGTTTTGTGATCTTCGTGAAATCAGATTCAATGCCGGCAGCGAGCTGGCCAGTAACAAGAATGCGATGCGTTTGACCATCGGCGCGAAGTGTCAGCTCTGTTGGGAAAACCGAAAGTGAAGAGGGCTTCGGGGCAGCGCCGATAGACTCAATGGCAAGAGAGGCGAAGATGATCATTGCCAAATGAAAACTCCACCTCTTCATCTGTTGAAAAACAAGCATCAGAACTCCGAGAAACAATACACTACAGAATCGCCAGATGTCAGTGGTTTTTCACGGATTCCAGTTTGCATGATTGAAACGGCTCGTCGCTGATTCATCTGTGTAGTATCAAGCGGCATGTTTCCAGTTGGTGCATATTTGGCGGCGTTATTCGGCGCGTTCATCATCACAAGTCTCGTGATGCCGTTCTGGATACGATGGTGCACACGCATCGGACTTGTGGACGAGCCGGGCGCACGGAAGATTCACGATAGCGCAATCCCACTTGCAGGAGGATTGGCGTTGCTGACAGGCATCGCCATTCCACTTATTGCTGGTGCAAGTGTGATCCAATTCGGCTGGCTGCAGACCGATGGATTAGAAGAATTGCAACACGGCATCCTGCGTCGCGGGCAACAATTGTTGATCATATTATTCGGTGCGGCATCCATGGCCGCAATAGGCTGGCTCGACGACAAACACGAACTTCCGGCGCGGACGAAGTTTTTCGGCCAAGTCATCGTCGCCATCTTTGTCGCGTTATCAGGAACTAAAATTACCCTCTTCGTTCACAACGATATCTTTGCTTATGCAATTACAGTCCTTTGGATTGTCAGTGTAACCAATGCGTTGAACTTTCTCGACAACATGAATGGGCTTTGCGCTGGTTTGGGCGCGATAGCCGCCGTGGCATTTGGCATCATTGCTGTGATTCACGGACAATATCTCGTTGCCATTTTCTGCCTGCTCACTTGCGGATCGCTCTTTGCTTTTCTGCCGTTCAATTACCCAAAAGCCAGTGCGTTCCTTGGTGATAGTGGCAGCCATTTGATTGGCTACCTTCTGGCCATCCTTGCCATCCTGCCCGACTTCCATTCTGCCTCTAACCCAAAAGCTTGGGCTGTGCTGACTCCGCTGTTGATTCTGGGAGTGCCATTGTTAGACATGGCCTGGGTAGTGATCAACCGACTGCGACACGGACAACCATTTTATCTCGGAGACACAACCCACATCTCGCATCGACTCGTGAAACTCGGATTCTCAAAAACCAAGGCCGTTGCCTTTGTTTGGGTGATCGGATTAGTTTGCGCCTTCGGTGCAGTGCTCTTGAATCGCTGACTAATTGAGCGGCACTTTATGAATCGTATGAAAGAGTTCGTGTGAAAAAGTTGTTCCGTCGGCTGCTTTGAGATTGTAACGGATCCGCGATTGCATCGCCGGTTGAAGTGCGGGGATTTCGAGCAGAACAGTCCGTTTATCTTCGGAAAGCTTGACTGACTTGATTGCGATAACATCGCCGCCGTAATTACCTTGAGCCTTTTCACCCACTACTTTGGTGGGATCTTTTACCGAGTACATTTTCGATCCATAAGTCTGCGTCCACTGATAATTCCACTGATCAATGGAATAACTATCATCGTCCGAAGCAGTCGCCGCATCGAGTGCTGTTGTGAATGTGATTTCAATGCCCGTTTTGCGCACGTGTAATTCCTTTGGAAGGTGGACCGGCTTGCCAGTGAATCGAACCCGCTGAAATGCCCCCTCACGTGCGCCACTGGATTGCCAGACACGCAAGCCGCATAGATACAACTGGCTATCGTATGAATTGAATCGTCCTCGCATCATCCCCGAATCAAATGCGAGCGGGAATGAGACTGCGCCGCCTTGCCATTGACCATCGACCTCCTCTTTTAGCACCTTGAAAAGGCGGCACTTTCCGTATGAGAGATGGAGCATGTCGCCTGAGAACGGCCCCCATTTATCGCTCGTCACCCACACTTGTCCGCCACTGGAATTGTCCGCCTGATGAGGTAGCCAGAAAAGTGGTTTGTCGTAATCCGTCGGTGGTGGCTCTCGATGCGCCGTGTGAATGTGACCGTAAAATCCACCCGACTTCATGAGATTCACTCGCGAAGATGGCACCCAGTTACCTTCATTGTCGCTTGAAGTGATTTCGCCAGCAGGCCCGATACTCATTCCATTTGGGGCACGGAATCCCGTCGCGACAACGTCCAGCTTTGATCCATCTTTACTCACGCGCAGCATGCAGCCGTGATGGGGGATTGTTGCCTTGCCCAAGTTGCCACCTTTGATGAAATAGAAATTGCCGGAAGAATCCGTTTCCAAACTCAGACTGTATTCGTGATAGTGATTGGAGATGGAAATATCATTGTTGAAATTCTCATAGAAGTCCGCCTCGCCATCCTTATTCAAGTCATGCAAGCGCGTGATTTGATCACGGCCGAGCACGTACACTTTCTCATCCACAATCTTCAGTCCCAATGGCTGGAAAAGCCCCACTGCAAATCGTCTCCATCGAAGTTGCTTCAACGCAGCGTCGATTCCGCTGACAATCCACACATCACCATTCACTGAACACATCGCTGCAGAAGTGCCGTCCTTAAAGAAATCAAACCCACTGCAACGAACCCACGATCTCCACGGATTCGGTTCTGGGAGTGTGATGGTGTCCACAACGTAAGGCGCAGTATCAGGACCGAGTCGGCCTGCGGTGATAACAGGCTCAGGCCAATTAGCAGTCCCACCATTGAGGTTCTTGGACAGTTTCGCTTTCGGAGCAGCTATGGATTGAAAAGTTTTCAGAGCCTCGGCTAATTTGTCATTTGCCCCTTTCCAAATCGCAATCGAACAAACTGTAGGATTTGCTGAGTCAGGAAACATTGCCAGCACAGTTCCGCTCTCCGTGAGCGAGAGTTTTCCATCGACGCCGACCATCGCAACAACAGTTGTCTCATCACCGTGTTGCACGGCGAGCAAAGTTGGCGGATAGCCCGGCAATCGTTTTGCACCGGGCACTTCACAGACGAGCATTGTCATCGGCGCCCTCTCCGTAATCCTGTCAATTTCGATATGCCGGATGAACACGCCCTGCTTCGACAAGTAATCGTGGGATTCGAGCACTTGTGATTCGCCCACTGTGTAGGAAAGAATGACCGATTTGCCATGTAGATATATGCCGCGCCATTTCGCCCATGTCTTGGGAAGCGGACCGAAAGAGACCACTTCTTTGCCAGATATTTTGGGCGGCATGGGTTCAGTCCATTGATTGGTCGGCCCAACCCAGCCCGGTAATAAAGAACTGGAGAATGCGACCTCGCCTTGGATTTGCGGCGTACCCTCCAATCCTTCACGTGCCGTAGGCAACGTAATGAATCCTCCACTCCAACCGGCAGCCAAACGCATCCGTTCTGTGTCGAAACAAACGCCTGCATTGGTGCCGTCGAGTTTGATCGATATCCCTTTCAAGGCCACTTGCTGCGTTTTGCCAGATTTTTGGATCTCCAATCCGTAAGAGAAAAACGGCCCCAGATCCATCGCATCCCATTTCGTTCCTTTCCTTGTTGCAGCACCCGCCTTCGCGTTTTGCGACTCGACGGGAATCACCAAGATGAGTGCCGTCAGAATGAAAGAATAAGTCAGTCGCATGAGTTGAGATTCCACAATCGAAGATTCTGAGACGAGACAATATTGAGTTCACTCACTTGCCGCACTTGCCGTACTCAGGTACAACCGCCGCCACATGAGCAAACGGTTTTACATCACCACTGCGATTGACTACGTGAACGGCCAACCGCATCTCGGCCACGCGTATGAAAAGGTTGTCGCCGACGTGATAGCTCGCAGCCGCCGCGCCTTGGGCGAAGACGTGTTTTATCTCACTGGACTCGATGAGCACGGGCAAAAAGTTCAGCAAGCAGCGCAGGCCGAAGGCAAAGAGCCACAAAATTACTGCGATGAACTCGCCTCACATTGGCAATCGTTCGCCATTCGATTGGGACTCTCCAACGATGATTTTGTTCGCACAACACAAGAGCGACACAAGACTGTCGTGGCCGCGCTATTGAATAAACTCCATGCGCAGGACGACGTTTACAAAGGCACTTATCGCGGCTGGTATTCGTGGCGTCAGGAAACATTTCTCACGGACAAAGATCGTAATCCCGATGGCACTTGGGATCCCATTTATGGAGAGGTCAAAGAACTGGTCGAAGAAAATTGGTACTTCCGGATGGGACGGCACCAGCAGTGGCTCATCGAACACATCGAAGCCAACCCTTCCTTTGTGTCGCCAGACTATCGTCGAAATGAGGTGCTCGGATTTCTTCGCAGCGTGACGCTGGATGACCTTTGCATTAGCCGCCCCAAGTCACGGCTCGCTTGGGGAATCCCCATTCCGTTTGACTCGGACTACGTCAACTATGTTTGGTTCGATGCGTTGGTCAATTACCTGAGTGTACCCATTGCGCGCGGTGAAGAAACCTCGCTGTGGCCGGCGGATGTCCATCTTATCGGAAAGGACATCATCAAATTTCACGCCGTCTACTGGCCCATCATGCTCAAGGCGATGAGCCTCTCGTTGCCAAAACAAATACTGGTTCACGGCTGGTGGCAGAAAGACGGTGCGAAAATGAGCAAGACCACCGGTAACGTCGTTGATCCCGTGGCGATTATCGATGATTGGGGACTCGACGCCTTTCGCTATTATGTCATTCGCGAACTTGCCATCGGCCCCGATGGTAATTGGACCGATACCGGATTCGCCTCCCGTTACGGTGCTGAATTGGCAAATGGACTTGGAAACCTTATCAACCGTTCCCTCTCGATGCTGCAACGCTATCGCGCTGGAATCGTCCCTGCACGCCACGACGAATTGGCCGCCGACGCCACTCGAATCGCAAACGAAACGATCGACCATCTTCGCACAAATGAATTGCAAGCTGCCCTGCAAAGCATTTGGTCACTGGTCAATCGCGCCAATCAATACGTCGATCAGACCGCACCATTCAAATTGGCCAAGGATCCAGCACAGGCCATGAGGCTCGATGAAGTGCTCTACAACCTGGGCGAAACTTGCCGCATTCTGGGTGTGCTATTGATTCCATTTCTGCCAGCAACCAGCGCAAAGATCTTTGCACAACTCAACCTGACTCCTTCACTTCGCCTCGACGATGCTCAGTGGGGAGCATTGCCAACGGGCCACACAATCTCAGCGCCAATTCCGCTCTTCCCTCGACGCGACGCAGAAAAGAAATAGCTTACCCAAAACGAACTTGAGTCGTTCGCTGTCATGAGCCAGAATCTTGAAGCGCCAGTTCTTTGCCAATTGTAAGAGTTTGCCCCGCCATGTCGCAGGGATAACCATGTCCTTGAACCGTATTATTAAATACGGGGCCTTAACGTCATCGGCCACCGACACGCCTTTATTGGACGTCGAACGCCACTGATTCGGTCCCACTTATACCCTACCGTTCAACGGACCGTTGTTTGGCGATGTGTGCGGGGCATTTTTTTGTTCACACACTCCGCGCACGGAGACACTCTTGCACTCATGGCCGATCGGGAACTATTCGCCGTTGATTCAAGCTCAACTCCGATTCCAATCACAGCTGAACTGGAATCGCGAGCGAGGGCTCCACTGGCCTCTCGAATGCGCCCACGTTGCCTCGATGAATTCATCGGCCAACCTCATATCCTCGCCCCGAACCAACTTCTGCGACGAGCCATCGAGGCGGACAGGATCCAATCACTCATTTTCTATGGACCGCCCGGAACAGGTAAAACGTCGCTCGCACAAATCATCGCCAACCAAACAAAATGCCGCTTCGAGCGCTTGAGTGGAGTGGAGTCCAATGTGGGAGACATGCGACGCGTTCTATCCGGCGCAGCCAATCGCATGGAGAACACGGGGCAAATCACGATTCTTTTTGTTGATGAAATCCACCGGTTCAACAAAGCGCAGCAGGACGTTTTACTACCCGATGTCGAAAGCGGAATCATCCGCCTCATCGGTGCCACCACACATAATCCATTCTTCTTCGTCAACTCGCCGCTGGTTTCCCGCTCACAGATATTTGAATTGCGACCGCTCAGTGAAACGGACCTGTTCGATTTGCTCAATCGAGCTTTGAACGATTCCGAGCGTGGTCTTGGTCACATCAAGATTCGCGCCGAAGAAAATGCCTTGAAACATCTCGCGCGTGTATCTGATGGCGATGCCCGAAAAGCGCTCAATTCGATTGAGATCGCTGTACTCACAACGCCACCACAGTCGGACGGCTACATTCACATCGACCTCGCTGTGGCCGAACAATGCATCCAAAAGAAAGCCGTCGTTTATGATGGTGACGGCGATGCGCACTACGACACAGCCAGTGCATTTCAGAAATCCCTGCGCGGTTCAGATCCAGATGCTTCGCTCTACTGGCTGGCCAAGATGATTCATGCCGGCGAAGACCCGCGCTTTATCACGCGCCGGCTGGTCATCTGTGCCGCCGAAGATGTGGGGCTTGCCGACCCGATGGCGCTCGTGCTTGCGATGGCCGCTCATAATGCCTCTGAATTTATTGGCTGGCCCGAAGCACGCATTCCCATTGCCGAAGCAGTCGTGTATGTGGCCACGGCCAATAAGAGCAACAGCGCTTACAAGGCTGTGGACGCCGCTCTGGAAGATATTCGTTCCGGCCGAACGCTATCTGTCCCAGAACATTTGCGTGACACGAGTTATTCGGGCGCGGAAAAACTCGGTCACGGTAAAGGCTATCAGTATGCGCACGATCATCCTGGTCACTTTATCCCACAAGATTATCTCGGCGCCGACAAACGTTACTACGAACCAGGTGAAGAAGGTGTGGAGAAAAAGATCAAGGAGCGTGTTGAACGCTGGCGCGCGTTACAGGCCGCATCTCGAAAAGAATGAAAGTAAATATCGCCGCACAAAAGGAAGAGTTGCGAGCGCAATCAAAGGCGTTTCTCCGTTCAATTTCAAAGACGGACCTCAACCTGCAATCGGCACTGATAGCAGACAGAATCTCAGCGATGCCAGAATGGGATCGCGCGAAAACAATTCTCGGTTTCGTCCCGGGTAATCACGAACCCGACATCAACAAGCTTTTGAAAGAAGCGATCTCAACCGGCAAAAGAATTTGCCTGCCGCAATTTAATCCAATCCAAACAACCTATTCCGCCGTTCTCGTGTCGAATCCGAACACCGATTTGATTTCTGGAAAATACGGCGTATTGGAACCGAAGGCAGGAAGC
>CAMDOH010000027.1 GCA_945903605.1 Akkermansia muciniphila | reverse complement strand
GCATCGGCCTCTTTGAAAACGGCCAGACTGATCAATCCCTTTTCTTTGTATGCGGCGTGAACTTCTTGAAAATAAGGCAGCTCCTTGTCGCAACCCAAGCAACCGCAAGTGAGGCGAACGAGCACTGGCCCTTTTGCGGTGAGTTCTTTGAGGTCGATGACTTTGCCTGTGGAATCCTTGATTTTGAAATCGGGCGCAGATTGGCCCACGATTACTTTTGCGTCATCGGCTCGGACAATGAGCGCGAAGGTGAGAAGTGCCAACGAGAGGATTGGTGTTTTCATAGTTGATTTCCTACGGTTTCAGACGCACCTGCAGGAGGCCTCATTCAAGGTGTCCAATTCGAAATTACTTTGCGCCCTGAGCAATCCAGTTGCGTAATGTTTCGATGGTGTGTTTGGGAAGGCGATCGCCTTCGGGCGGCATCGCATCGTCATGACCTGGCGGAAGGTTGATGGCTTTGATCAGTTTGCTCTCGTCGGGTTTGCTGGCGACGATGATCGACCCCTTGGAACTGCCCTTCATGACGGCTTCAAAACTGTCGAGCCGCATCTTGGCTTTCTGTTTTTCTGGGCCATGGCACTTCACACAATTCTGCATGAGGATCGGAAGAATGTGCTCGGTGAATTTGGGTTGAGCAACTGCGACGCCTGCGACAACCGGTGCGTTGGTTGCAGCCACCGCGGTTTTGGCACTCAGCTCGCGCTGCTTGGCGAGGAACGCGATTTGATTTGCGCTACGAAGATCTTTGTCGACGCCGAGGTTGATGTTCAGATCTTTGTTGCCAGCGGCGGCTTGGGAGTCCTGGAATTTTTTCGCATTCAGTTCGGTGACTTTGGTGTTCCAGAGATACAGATTCTGGAGCTTCTTCATTCCTTTGAGAGAAGTGAAGATCTCGTCCGAAACGCCGGTATCGTAGAGATTCAAATACCGGAGATCAGCCAATTTGGTGAGCGTGGCGATGCCTTTATCGGTCACCTTTGATTTCTCCAAATGCAATCGCTGGATACCTGTTAAAGTTTTGATCGGAGCGAGCACCTCGTCGGTCACATTCGTGCCGGTGAATGAAAACTCGATGGCGTTGCTGAGTTCGGAAAGAAATTTCAGATCGGCGGGCTTGAGAAACGTCCCGTCGGGTTTCTTGTCAGGCACCGTTACGGAGTACTGTTTGGAATCCTTGGCGACCATGAGAATACGTCCGCCGAAGGACTCGTTTTTTGCGATGGCCGATTTTTCGTCGGCTGTGGCGACCCCAGCAAGAATCGCAGCTGAAATGAAAGCGGCCGTGAAAGAGCGAGTGATATTCATGACTGGGCGATTGTTTCGCACATCGGCTGGCATGGCAAAGGAAAAAACTCTGAAGATAAAAGAGTGGTGGGACGGAAGGGACTCGAACCCTTAACCAACGGCTTAAAAGGCCGCTGCTCTACCATTGAGCTACCGTCCCTTGGCCCCGGTAACCCGGCGGAAAAGGCAACGAACCGTATGACAGTGCAAAATGAGGCGCAAGCCAAAATACGATTTGAGGCTTCCCAGCTCGAAAGTGTTGGAGTACACAGTCACGAACTTATTCTATGAAACGAGCATTCCTACTCTCACTTTTCGCCACCGCATTTTGCACGGCAACGGCCTTCGCCGAAAGCAACGCCACGAAAATAATCGTGAGCGCAGGCGCCCTCGACCGTCTCCAAGTACCCGCCTATTTCTCAACGAAAGAATTACTGGTCAAACCCAAGGCGCTACGGAATTCAAAAGGCGAAATTCTTCCGCTACAAATCGCGTGGGACGAAACTGCCACCTTTATCGTTGAACGGTTGCCCAAGGGAAAATCGCTCATCTTCGAATTGTTCGATGAACTACCGCCCAAACCCGTCGTCGCAATCGAGGCCAAAGCGGCGCGCGTGGATAAGACCATCCGCTTTTCTTGGAATGACAAAACGGTGATGACCTATCAGTTGGAACCCGGCCCATTGCCGCGAGCCGGTCTTGCGAATGAACTGCTGCGCGGTGGCTACATCCAATCCGTTTTCAGCCCTTCCGGCCGACTTGTCACCGACGACTTTCCCGAGAAGCACGCGCATCATCACGGCATCTGGTTTCCTTGGACAAAGACAAAATTCGAAGATCGCACTCCCGATTTCTGGAATATGTCCGCAGGCAAAGGCCGGGTTGAATTTGTTGCGCTCGACAGGCATTGGGATGGGCCCATTCATTCCGGCCTCGTCGCAAAACATCGATTCGTCGATCTCACCGCCAAACCGCCCAAGACGGCGCTTGATGAAGTTTGGGAATTGCAGATGTATCGCCAACTCGGAACCAACAATCCGTACACCTCCATCGATCTTCGCTCTACGCAAAAATGCGCCATCGCTGCCGCGTTGGAATTGCCTGAACACATGTATGGCGGCTTGGGATTACGCGGCAATCGCGCTTGGGACAACGGTCAGCCCACACGCTTCCTCACTTCCAATGGCGAGACTGACCGTAAAAAAGCTCATGGCACTCGCGCCAAATGGTGCCATATCGGCGGCGAGGTGGACGGCAAATTGACTGGTATCGCCATCTTATCTCATCCTGAAAACTTTCGTTTCCCGCAACCAATGCGCATACATCCCGACGAGCCGTTCTTCTGCTACGCACCGCAACAGCTCGGCGATATGGCCATCAAGCCCGGCGACAAATACATTTCGCGCTATCGGTTCATCGTGATGGACGGCGCGCCCGACACCGGCGAATTGGAAAGATTGTGGAACGATTACGCGACGCCGCCGAAGGTTGAATTGATCGAGTGAGCCGCCTCACTCGCGTCAACGCGGCCGGTACTGCAACTTCGCCTCCGGCAACAAACGCTTGAGATCTTCTATCCGTTGCAAGTGCGCCGGATGAGTTCGTAAAAAAAACGGCATCGAACTCTTGCTGTCCTGTTTGGACATCCGCTCCCAAAAGCGCACCGACTCCTCCGGATCGTACCCCGCGCGCGCCATGTAAATCAAACCGATCCTGTCTGCCTCCGACTCTGCCAATCGGCTATGCGGCAGCACCCGCCCAAATTGTGTTCCCACCGTGTATGCAAGCATCACCCACAACTGCGTCTCCATCTCCACTTGCCTGTCCGACATCGCACGCAGCGCTATCTGCCCGATCATCATGGTGAATCGCTGCTCGCTCATTCTCTCTGCGCCATGACGAGCGACGGCATGAGCCACTTCGTGCGCCATCACTGCAGCAACGGCTGCTTCATTATCCGCGAATTTGAGAATGCCGCTGTAAAATCCAATCTTGCCACCCGGCAGACAAAAAGCGTTCACATCCGCGCTTTCAAAAAGCTCGAACTCCCAACTCGCTCCCGGCAGATCCGCCACCGCCGCAATGCGCTCCCCTACCCTCCTGATCATCGCCACATCATTCGTCGATGTGCTTCGCTTGAGCGAGGATCTGACTTGTGAAAAAGCAGAACGCCCCAACCGTTCTTCCTCCGCACGCGACATCATCATCATTTGCTTGCGCCCCGTCTCCGGCACCACTGCGCAACCCACACTGGAGATAACGAGCCATCCCCAAAACACTGCCGAGATAAATCGTGCCCGCAACTGAATCCAATCGCTCACGAATTATTTTTACCACGATTGGCACCCGCGCGCAAACTGCGCTTTGCGAACCGCCAACCTGCCGCTATTCTCCGCTCGGAAAATGAAGGTTCAACTCGCATATGGCCGCGGCCATCTCCCAATCGAATTCCCCGATGATCGCACCACTCTGATCACACCCACTGCACGGCAGGGACTGCGCGATGAAAAGTCAGCATTTCTCGCTGCGCTGAATTCCCCCATCGCTTCCCAACCCTTGCTCCAACGAATCGGCGCAGACACTCGGGTTTGCATCCTCTTCACCGACATCACGCGGGCGACTCCCAATGAACGGATTATTCCGTGGCTGCTCGAACATCTCTCACACATCAAACGCGAGAACATCACGCTGCTCAATCAACTCGGCACGCACCGACCCAACACACGCGCTGAATTGGAACAGTTGCTCACGCCGCAAGTGGTTCGCGATTATCGCGTGCTGAATCATGAACCTGAAAACGACGATGCACTTGTCCAGCTTGGCACGACGCGCGACGGCACTCCGGCATTGATCAACAAGCACGCGATCGCAGCTGACTTGCGGATTGTCACCGGCTTCATCGAGCCCCATTTTTTCGCCGGATTCAGCGGCGGCCCCAAAGGGATCATGCCCGGTGTGGCTGGATTAAAAACGGTGATGAGTAATCACGGGGCGCAAAATATTGGCGATCCAAGTTCGACTTTCGGACTGACGATCGGCAATCCCATTTGGGAGGAGATCAGAGAAATCGCACTACGAGCTGGCCCCAGTTTTCTTGCAAACGTCACTCTCAATGAACAACGCCAGATCACGAATGTCTTTGCTGGAGATTTGATCGAGGCGCACAAAGCCGGCTGCGCTTATGTCAAAACTTCCGCGATGCAACCTGTCGCCAAGCCGTTTGACATCGTCGTGACGACGAACAGCGGTTACCCGCTCGACATGAATCTTTATCAGGGAGTGAAGGGAATGAGTGCTGGCGTGCGCATTCTCAAACCGGGCGGCCTGCTCATTCTCGCCTGTGAATGCAGCGAGGGAATTCCATCTGGCAGCCCACTCGACCGGCTATTGCAAAACACAACTGGGCCGGAAGAAATTCTTGCGCTGCTTGCGCAACCGGGTTTCGTTCGTGCCGAACAATGGCAGGCGCAAATCCAATCGCTCATCCAACGCAAAGCAGAAGTGCAAGTTTACAGCACGCTCACCGATGAATTGACGACGTCCGCGCACTTGCGTCCCTGCCGCGACATAGCCGCGACAGTCAACGAGCGGCTGCAGAAATTGGGCCCTTCGGCGCGAGTCGCCGTCCTCCCTCAAGGGCCACTCACCATTCCCTACCTTTCAAATGGTGAATAACATCCATTTGCTAATCACTCAATAGCCTCATAAAACCACCCCAAGAAAGGGAGGTAGTATGACACAGTTGGATAAACACACACACTCGTATTGTTTCTATTCGGCCATCATTTCCTGCGTTTTTCTCGCAGGTACAATGTTCGCCCAACCACGACCGCAACCGCGTCCAAACTTGGCACCGCGTTTGACCACGGTGCCAAACATTATCCTGATTGTCGCCGATGATTTGGGTTATGGCGACTTGGGCAGCTACGGCCAGAAGAAGATCAAGACGCCGAATCTCGACCGACTCGCCGCTGAAGGAATGCGATTCACGCAGTATTATGCCGGCAGCACGATTGGCAACGCCTCGCGGGCGGCGATGATGACCGGACAGCATTCAGGTCATGGCCACATTCGAGGCAACGACATCAACACCTCACTGCGCATGTCCGATGTCACAATGGCGCAATTTCTGCAGCCCGCCGGTTTCGAGACTGTGGGTGTCGGCAAATGGAACCTTGGCACCGAGGGCAGCTCGGGCGAACCCTTCAAGAAAGGATTCATGCATTGGGTTGGATTCGTGGATCAAGTGCACGCCGATAATAACTATCCCAGTTTCCTCTGGCGCTATGAACCGGGATTCAAAGGCGTCAACGCTTTCCACGGCAAAGTACCCATTCATCAGAACCGCGACGGTCGCCGCCTTGAATATTCGCAGGATCTGCTCACCAAGGCAGCGACCAACACCATTCGCGTTTACCATCCATCGCCCGAGAGCGGTTATCGTCCGTTCTTCCTCTACCTCGCCTACACTGCGCCGCACGCAAACGCGGATCTCTTTCGGAAAACTGGCAACGGAATGGAAGTCCCCAGCGATGCGCCGTATGAAGCCGAGCGCTGGCCGTTACCAGAGAAAAACAAGGCGGCGATGATCACGCGGCTGGATGCGGATATCGGCAAGATTCTTGCGAGCCTGAAAAATCACAAATGTGAAAACGACACGGTTGTCATCTTCACCAGCGACAACGGGCCTCATGCCGAAGGCGGAAATGATCCGTCCTTTTTCAACAGCACCGGAGGTTATCGCGGAATCAAGCGAAGCCTTCACGAAGGGGGAATCCGAGTGCCGATGATTGTGCGCTGGCCCGGCAAAGTTCAGCCGAACACGGTCAGCCACCAAGTTTGGGCGGCGTGGGATTTGCTCCCGACGATCTGTCAAATCGCCCGCACCCCCGGACCGCGAGACATCGATGGCATCTCCATGTTTCCCACGCTCATTGGGCTGCCCCAGCAAGAGAAGCATAATTTTCTGTACTGGGAATTTCATGAAGGAGGATCCAAGCAAGCCGCTCGGAAGGATCAATGGAAAGCCATCCGGCCAGCACTCGGAAAGCCGCTTGAGTTGTACGACCTCTATAAAGACCCCATCGAATCCAAGAATGTGGCTGCAGAAAATCCGGATGTCGTCCGCCAATTCGAAGACTACCTGCGCACAGCCCGAACGAAATCTGATACTTGGCCACTCACGTCTCCAGCCGCGCAGAGCGCTTCAACAAAGCCGAATAAGTAGGGGGTTATTTCGAGCCGGTGGTCGGCGGCGGACCATCGGCTACACAACGAAAACCTGCGTGGGATAGTCCCGTGTCCGGCGTCGTCTTCATTCTGCGCGATGGACGATACGCCCCGCAGTACAAATCCGTGCAAAGGAATGAACCTCCGCGCTGGATTCGCTTCCAGGCACCCGGCTCGTTTGGATCGTGACTCGTGTCTGGCCCTGTCGGATTACTTGCTGGGCTGCGAGAGAAATAATCGGGCAGATACCAATCCGAACACCATTCCCAAACATTGCCGGCCATGTCGTACAGTCCGTATCCATTGGGTGGATACGAACCTACTGGCGCCGCAAATCGATATCCATCCTTGAGAGTGTTTTCGTTGGGAAACGCGCCCTGCCAGATATTAGCCAGCACTTTTCCACCCGGCTCGAAGTCGTCACCCCAGATGTATTCCTTGCCTTGCAGTCCGCCACGAGCGGCGAATTCCCATTCAGCTTCAGTGGGCAATCGTTTGCCAGCCCACTTCGAAAAAGCAACGGCATCGAACCAACTCACGTGAACCACCGGATGTTTCTCGCGCCCTTTCAAATTGGTTCCTTCGCCTTCAGGATGTTTCCAGTCAGCACCCGGCCCATATTTCCACCACAAGAAATGATTGTCCAAAGGCACCTGCCCTGCTGGCGGTGAAAAAACAAGTGAACCCGATTTGCCACGAAATTCCGGAAGGATGTCCGGCACCTTTTCAGGGTCAGGGATTTTTTCCGCATCGGTGATGTGGCCCGTCTCTTTGACAAACCGGGCGAACTGCTCGTTTGTCACTTCGTGTTGATCCATCCAAAAACTGGACACGCGAACTTTGTGGACGGGTTGCTCATCCGTTTGGCCACGAGCCGAACCCATTTGAAATTCGCCACCAGCAATCCACAACATGCCATTCGTAGAAAAGCGCGCCGGCGCGTGCCTCGTTTTTTCAACAGCATCAATGGCGTTCTGCTGGGTTGAAAGCTGGGCCACTTTTACCCCCATCCAAACGAGCGAAAGAATAATCCCAATCGCAATCCCACCTGGCAACACCCACGGCCAAATCGGGCGTGTGGCGCTGTCAATCTTCTGGTCATTCAAGGTCGGCTTCACGTAAATTGATGCGCAGATTAACAGCCGCCCCGACATCGCCAATCCAAATCATGTCTCATCAGACACCCAACTCCATCTTGCAGATCATCGCCACTCCCATCGGCAACATGGATGACATCACGTTGCGCGCACTCGCCGCATTCAAATCGTGTGATGTTATCGCCGCTGAAGACACGCGCCACACGCGACGACTCCTTCTTCATCACCAGATTGACAAGCCTCTGATGAGTTGCCACGGCTTCAATGAAGCATCACGAGTGAATCAGATTCTTGATCGACTCGGACGCGGAGAGAGAGTGGCTCTTGTTTCCGATGCAGGCACGCCCACCATCAGCGATCCCGGTAGCAGGATCATCCGTGCTGTCATCGATGCCGGACACGCCGTCGAAGTGATCCCCGGCGCTTGTGCGTTGATTGCCGGTTTGACTGGAAGCGGACTGTCCTGCGACCAATTCCATTTCGTTGGATTTCTTCCCAGAAAAACTGGCTCAAGGAAAAATGCCCTGCGCAAATTAGAAAGTCTGTCTGGCAGCATCATCACCTACGAATCGCCCTACCGTATCTGCGGCTTGCTCGAAGACATCGCTGCATTGTGGCCCGATGCCCAAGTCGTCGTCGCGCGCGAACTCACCAAGAAGTTTGAAGAATACTGGCGCGGTACAGCCACAGAAGTGGCCGCACGATCGCTCAAGCAAAAGATACTCGGCGAATTTGTGGTGATCTTCCAACTCGAAACCGCTTGCAAGAAAGGCACGCAGCCCCTTTGAATCAAACATCGATGCCTACAAAGCTCTATGTCGGAAACCTGTCATTCAATGCGACGGCTGAAGATGTTCTCGCTCATTTCTCAACTGCCGGCCAGGTCATTTCGGTGGATCTCATGCGCGACCGAAGAACTGGCCGCTCGTGGGGATACGGTTTTGTGGATATGGAAAACCCCGCCGCAGCCGACAAGGCGGTAGACCTGTTCCATCGCAAAGAATTTCTTGGCCGGACGTTGACGCTTAACTTTGCGCGGCCGATCGAGAATCAGAAACCTCGCAGTCGATTCCACAGCGTTTGACGCTGCGTGATCAAACAAATTTCCCAGGATTCAGAATGCCCGCAGGGTCGACTGCGCGTTTGATGTCTGCGTGCAATTTGCGCAATGCAGGCGACGCAGCCATTTTCCACCAAGGCAACTTGGCCAAGCCGATACCGTGCTCGCCAGTAATGACGCCGCCCATGGCAAGAACACCTTCGAACAAGTCATCAAGAGCGGCATCGCGCCGGCGCAAATTGCCGGGAATGGATTCATCCAACATGATGTTCACGTGGATGTTTCCGTCGCCTGCATGACCGAAGCTGGCGATCGCCAGTCCGTGTTTTTTGTGCAATCGCGCTGAGAACTCGAATAGTTTCTCGATGCTGCCGCGCGGGATGACAATGTCTTCATTCATCTTCGTGAGGCCGGTGTCGCGGAGCGCGTAAGAGAATTCTCTGCGCAGCTGCCACAGTCGCTCGCAATCATCGTGTCCGTCCGCTCGCTCGATTGCTTTGGGGTTGAAGCGAAGCAGGACGCGCCGCAATTCATCCATCTCCAATCGCGCGCTGCGGGCGTGTCCATCGATCTCAACAAACATGTGGGCACTGCAGCCACGAAAAACAGCAGCCCCCGTGCGTTTCATCGCAGCAGCCACAGTGTATCCATCGGCAACTTCCAAAGCGCTCGGCAGAAATCCTTCGGCAAATATGGCGCCGACGGCACGCGTCATGTCCCGAACTGTTTTGAATCCGACCGAGAGGCACACGCGATGCGGTGGCAACGGAATGAGCTTCATCGTCGCCTCGGTGACCACTCCGAGCAATCCTTCTGAGCCGACGAACAGTTGTGCGAGATTGAATCCGGTTTTGTTCTTGTGAGTGCGTCCACCGACTTGCGTGATCGTGCCATCCGCCAAAACAACTTGAAGGCCGAGAACATAATCCGCCGTCACTCCGTATTTGAGACTGCGCGGGCCACCAGCATTGGTGGCGATGTTGCCTCCAATCGAACAATGGGCGCGACTGGCGGGATCGGGCGGATAATACAGCCCGCGTTTCTCGACGCGTTCCTGTAATTGTTGCGTGATGACTCCCGGCTGAACAACGGCGACGAAGTCAGCCGGATTGATCTCAATAATCTTGTTCAACCGCGCCAATGAAAGAACGAGGCCGCCGCGCTCAGGCACACATCCGCCAACATAGCCGTATCCGGCACCGCGCGCTGTGACCGGAATTTTGTGGCGAGTGGCAAATTTGAGAATCCGCGAAACGGCTTCAGCATTCTTGGGGAAGGCGACGGCATCTGGAATCTTTGCAGCGTACCATTTATCCCCTGCATGAGCCTGACAGGTGGCGGCGTCAAACCGGAATTCTGCAGCGGACAGGTTCTTGGAGAGCGTTCGTAGCCGCTTCGATACATTCATCGAGTGTGCAGAAGCAAAGTGGTTTAATCGGGCTTTTTGCTCCGATGCGGAGTAACTGGCCCTGAAGGAATTTTGGGAGAGTAGAACAGCCCGTGTCTGTTGAGATTGCTGGCCAATGTGCCGAAGCCGGCGATGGTGTTGTTGGCATTGGTCAGGAAATGGCTCAATCGATTCTGAAGATCGTTGCCTTTGACTAATCCGCCGATGACACCGCGCCCTTCTTCAATTCCGGCAAGGATGGACTCTGCTTTTGCAGTGGCGTTGCGCACATTTTGAAGTGTTGCAGCAATGTCGTTCTTGTTGGTCGCGATCATGGACTGCAATTCACCGGCCGTGTTGTTCAACTGCGCTGTGAATTTGGCTAGATTTGTCATCGTCACGCCGACAGCCGGAGCGTTCGTAGCAATGATGTCTTCCATTCGCCTGACGATGGACATGCTGTTGGTGAGCATCTGATTTGCGGTCAGGCCAATTGAATTCATCTGTCCGGTGAATCCTTTGATCTCACCAGAAATGGAATTGAAGTTGGCGATGGTCGAACTGAGATTGGAGACCGTCGAGGTGGAAAGCAGTTCTTTATCCAGTCGAAGGACGACTCCATCGAGCCGCTGGATAAGCGAATTGATATTCGCCAACATGGATTGCGCAGTGTCAGCGGTGTCTTGAAGATTGAATGGGGATTTACCTTTCACTTCAGCATTGGAAACCAGCCGGATTCCTTTGTTTTCACCGGGGTAAACGGCAATCTGTTGATCACCCAAAACCCCCACTGACTCGATACGAAATTGCGCATCGTCCAAAATCGCGTAGCGCTCTTGTATGGACAAGTGGACGGTGACCGAATTGCCAGTGGCATCGAGATCAATCAATTGCACCCATCCAATTTTTACTCCGGCCATGACGACAGCTGCATTCACACGAATGCCGCCAGAGTTTTCCGTCTTCATCTGGAGCGAGTAGGTTTTTTCCCAAGTCCACGATCCCTTCGAGAATCGCATGGCCAGAAATACAGTCAGGGCGAGGCCGATGACGATGAAGAGACCCACGCGCCATTCATATCGAGTTGAATTCATAACAGTCCGACCTCCTTTGGATTTGCGATGCCATTAACGAAATTATGCACATACGGATCTTTCGATTCAAAAACCACGGACGCTGGGCTGTCCAAAAAAATCTTGCCGTCTCGCAGCAATAAAATCCGACGGCCCAATCTGCGTGCCGTCCGCATATCATGAGTCACGATGATCGAGGTCACTTTCAACTGTTCGCAAACACGCTCCATCAATTGATCGATGCTATCTGCCCCGACCGGATCGAGCCCCGTCGTCGGCTCGTCGTACAACAACACTTCGGGCCTGTGCGCGATGGCCCTCGCCAATCCCACCCGCTTCTTCATCCCGCCGGAAAGTTCTGACGGCTTCTTATTTTGAATCCCCGGCAAATCCACCAGCTCCAACATCTCGGCAATTCTCCGGTTGATTTCATCCACAGTCAGTTTCCGTTCACGACGCATGGCGAAGCCGATGTTTTCGCCCACACTCAACGAATCAAACAACGCCGCGCCTTGGAATAGCATGCCAAACTTGCGCCGGACTTCCAGCAACTGACGCTCAGTCATTCTGTTCAATGGCTGCCCACCCACGAGTACTTCGCCGGAATCGGGTTCCATCAATCCGACCAGATGTTTGAGGAGGACGCTTTTCCCCGAGCCACTCCGACCAAGCACGACAACCGATTGTCCCGCCTCAATCACAAATGAGACCCCCGCAAGCACACTTTGTTTGCCAAAACTTTTTATGATGGAACGCGCCTCGATCATTGCGGGTATAACACGGAACGAAGAAACATTGTCAGAAAGAAATTGGTCACGAGAATGCCAACGCAAGCGTGAACCACGGCATCGTTTGTCGCGCGCCCCACACCCTCGGCTCCATCCCCGCAATTCAATCCTTTGTAACACCCAATCAACGCGATGATGCCGCCGAACACAACCGCTTTCAGTGATCCCATGAGCAAATGATTGACCTCCGTAAAATGAAGCATGTGTTTGATGGAATAGGCCGGATCCACACCCAGCACGCCCGTCGCCACAAACCAACCGGCGGCAATCCCGATGGCGATTGCTTCGACCGTCAGCAATGGCATCGCAACGACTGTCGCCAGAAATCGTGGCACGACCAGATAATCCACCGGATGCGTGGCCAACGTGCGCAGCGCGTCGATTTGTTCGGTCACCCGCATGGTTCCCAATTCCGCCGTCATCGCCGCTCCCACGCGCCCAGCCACCATCAATCCCGCCAACACAGGACCGAGTTCGCTGGCCATCGCCACGCTCACAATTGAGAGCGAAGCCGAATCCATTTTCACTTTGTGAAACTGAAAATAAGTCTGCGCGCATAGAACCATTCCCGTGAACGAACCTGTGATGAGAACGACCGTTTGCGAACGGTTGCCGATGAAATACAGTTGGTAGAGAACATCGGACCAAGCCAATCGTTGTGTGCAGATTGATCGGATGATCTCCGCAAATAACAACGTTAGTCGCCCCGCCTCCCTGAAAAAACCCGACTGAGTTCCTGTATTTTGCCCCATCATCTTCCTGCCGGTTACCCGACAATCCGAAGGACAGAATCCAACCGTCGATTCAATCCGCTAACTCGACAACGCACCCTCTGCCGACTTTTTTTGTGTGAACGTCAGGATTTCATTGTCCGCCGAAACTTGAATCGGCTCCCCCTCGTGCAAACTACCGCGCAAAATCTCCTCGGCCAGTGGATCTTCCAAATACCTCTCCACTGCTCGACGCATCGGCCGCGCGCCATATTCAGGGTCGTAACCCTTGGTAATCAGCAGCTCATTCGCCTTTTCATCCAGAACCAGATTGATCTGTTTCGCCTTGAGTCGCACGAGTACTTTACCAACCTCGATGTCGAGAACCTTGACCATGTTTTCTTTGGTCAATGCACGGAATACAATAATGCCGTCGAGCCGGTTCATGAATTCGGGTTTGAACACCCGCTTGGCTTCTTCAAGAAACTTCGCGCGCATCTGATCGTACTCAAAGCTGCCTTGCTTGTTGCCGAACCCGATCGAACTCCCCTTCTTGAATTGCTCGGCACCGACATTGGAAGTGAGCAGGATGATCGTGTTGCGAAAATCGACCGTGCGCCCTTGGCTGTCCGTCAACTTTCCTTCTTCGAGAATCTGCAGCAACATGTTCAGCACTTCCGGATGTGCTTTCTCCATTTCGTCGAACAGCACAACTGAATATGGCCTGCGCCGTATTTGCTCCGTCAATTGGCCGCCTTCCTCGAAACCCACGTAACCCGGCGGCGACCCCACCAGCCGTGACACGGTGAATTTTTCCATGTACTCGCTCATGTCGAGCTGGATGAGCGACTTGGAATCTCCAAAAAATGACTCGGCGATCGTTTTCGCCAAAAGCGTTTTGCCGACTCCAGTCGGGCCAAGCAACGCGAACGTGCCGATGGGCCGCTTCGGATCTTTCAAGTCTGCCCGTGACCGCCTGAGCGCCTTGCAAAGCGACGACACCGCTTCTTCCTGTCCGATGATCGTCCGGCTCAATTCCTGTTCCATCTCGAGCAATTTTCGGATCTCGTCCTTTTCCATCCGTCGCAACGGGATGCCAGTCCATTTCGAGACGACCTGCAAAATATCCTCTTCACTGATGACCACCGGCTTCTCGTCGCGAGTCACTTTCCATTCCTGGATTCGTGTCTCCAGATTTCCCTTCGCCTGTTTCTCTAAATCCCGCTTCGAAGCCGCCCCTTCAAAATCCTGTTCCTTGATCGACTTCTCTTTCTCGCCCTTGATTCTCTCCACCTCTTCTTCGAGTTGCTTGATATCCGCTGGCCGAGTCAACGCACGGATGCGCGCCCGCGACCCTGCTTCGTCCATCACGTCAATCGCTTTATCCGGCAGGAAACGAGAAGTAATGTAACGATCGGAGAGTTTCACTGCCGCTGCTACAGCGTCGTCCGTGATGACGGCCTTGTGATGATCCTCATATTTGCCGCGCAGGCCCTTCAAAATCTCAATGGCCTCTTCCATGGACGGCGCTTCAACTTTTACAGTCTGGAAACGCCGTTCCAGCGCCGCATCCTTCTCGATGTGCTTCCGATACTCGTTGAGTGTCGTGGCACCGATGCACTGCATTTCGCCACGGCTCAACGCCGGTTTGATGATGTTGGAGGCATCCATCGTGCCCTCGGCAGAGCCAGCTCCCACCAACGTGTGCAGCTCGTCGATAAAAATGATGACGTTTTTGCTGCGTCGAATCTCATCCATCACCGCCTTAATTCGCTCCTCAAACTGCCCGCGATACTTGGTGCCAGCCACCATCAATGCCAGATCAAGCGTGATCACGCGCTTATCACGTAACAGCTCCGGGACATTTCCCTTGGTGATCTCCTGCGCTAATCCTTCGACAATGGCGGTCTTTCCAACGCCCGCCTCTCCCAGTAGCACCGGATTGTTTTTCGTGCGCCGACAGAGGATTTGAATGACGCGCTCAATCTCATTGGCGCGGCCGATCACCGGATCCATCTCGCCTTTCTTGGCGATTTCCGTCAGATCCCGACCGAAAGCGCGAAGCGCAGGCGACTTGTTTTCGTTCTTCTTTTTCGGCGCCTTTTCCTCGGTCTCTTCCTGTTCCTCTTCCTGTGCGGCGCTGAAGTTCGGATCCAGCTCCTTCAAAATCTCATTCCGTGTCTGCTCGATGTCCACATCGAGGTTCTTCAACACTCGCGCCGCCACTCCTTCGCCTTCACGTAGCAACCCGAGCAGAATGTGCTCCGTGCCGACATACGTGTGCTGCAGCGCCTTCGCTTCTTTCGATGCCAGATTGAGAACTTTTTTGACTCGGGGCGTGTAGGGAATATTGCCAACCTGTTTTTGATCCGGCCCGGTGCCGACTTGTTTCTCCACTTCCAATCGGACCGTTTCCAGATCCAGCCCCATCTTTTGCAGCACATTGACGGCGACCCCTTGGCCAAGCTTGATCAAGCCCAGCAATAAATGCTCCGTGCCGACAAAGTTATGGTTGAAGCGATCGGCCTCCTTGCGGGCCAAAGCGAGCACCTGCTGCGCTCGTGGGGTAAAATTACTCATCGCCTCGTCACTCATACTGAAAAGTTGCTAGCAATTGGGTTAAATGTCCAGTCACGAAGAACCTGACTTGTTGGCCACACAGCGGCTAGGCATCGGACGGTTCCGGTGGAGGCTTCACTCCTTTGACGCCCTTCATCCGCTTGCGCAATAAACCCGCTCTGACCAAGTCGCGTTGCTCACTTGCCAATTTTTCCCCGCAAGTCTGTTGCAAGTGCGCAGGCTGAATCAGCAGGAACAACTCGTCCAAAGAAGATCGCTCCAAACCCGGCATCAGATTCATGCTGATCCCCAGCCGGAGCAGCGACAAAAGATTCATCGCCTCTTTCGATGAAATGATATGAGCATGAGCCGTGACGCCCAATGCGCGACCGACGTGATTGAACAGTTCGTTCGGTTTCTTTTCCAACAGCGTGCGCCGCGCAGTGGCCTCGTGCTCCACGATCTGGAGCACCACCTTGTTGATGCGCTCGACAATTTCCGCCTCCGTCTCCCCCAGCGTCATTTGATTGGAGACTTGGAAAATATGGCCCAGTGCCTCGGTGCCTTCGCCATAAAATCCGCGCACGGTGTGCCCAAGCTTGTTGACCGCTTGAATGATCTGGTTCACCTGCTCGTTGAGCACCAGCCCGGGCAAATGAAGCATCGCGCTCACTCGGATTCCCGTTCCCAAATTGGTCGGGCACGCCGTCAAATACCCCAGCTTGTCAGAGAACGCGTAGCCGATCTTCGCCTCCAACTCGGAATCAAACTTGTCTATTCGCTGCCAAACTTGTTTGAGCTGAAGCCCCGGTCGGATGGATTGGATCCGAAGATGATCTTCCTCGTTCACCATCACGCAAAGCGTCTCATCGCGATTGAGGACAATCCCACTACCAGCGCCTTTGGCTGCGTGCTCGCGACTGATCAAATGGCGCTCCATCAAGATCTGCTTTTCGACCGCCTTCAGATCAGCCATCGCACCTGAAAAATGCGACTTCATTTCGGGAAGCGACTCCACTGCCGGCTGAACGGTCTCCAGCACTCGTTGTTTGGACTCGCGATCAGCTCGTCCTGGAAATGGAATGCCGACAATGTTTCTGGCTAGGCGCACGCGACTGGAAAGAACAATCGCATCATGCGGCCCTGTTCGCTGTCCAAACTCCTCGGCACTGATCAAAAACTCGTTCAGTTCCATTTTCATTCCTTGGGACGACTAGCCGTTGACACCGCAAATTGCTTGAGCTGATCGCGAATCTGCGCGGCCAACTCGTAATTTTCCGCCTTGATGGATTCCTCCAATTGCATCTGCAAATCAGCGCGCTTCATGCCTCGTTCGCGTTGCTCCTTCAAATGCGCCGGCACTTTGCCGCGATGCAGCGTGTCCTTGTGCATCTGCTTGAGCATCGCTTCCAGCGGATCGGCAAAGGTCGAATAACATTCAGGACAACCGAGCCGGCCAGACTTTTTGAAATCGGCCTGAGTGAAACCGCAGGCGCCGCAAACGAGTTGTTTGCCTTCACCCGACGATTCGATTTCGCTGGAAGCACCCAGCCCGAGCAACAAGTCCGCCAACGCGAAACCCGACGGATCAGTCACTCCCTTTTCCTTGGCGCAACTTTCGCAGAGATCAATCTTCTTTGTTTTGCCATCGATGATTTCGGTGAGGTGCACCGTGGCGGGACTTTCGCACTGACTGCATTTCATGTCGTTAAATTGGTTCCCCGGACACTTTAGTCAAGGCGTGGTAATCCGCAATCAACCGGCGCGTCCAACGTCCTGGCTTGGCTGCACCAATTTTGCGTCCGTCAACAATCACCACCGGCACCACTTCAGCGCCAGTTCCAGTGAGGAAACATTCATCGGCATTATAAACGTCGTAACGTGTCATGTTGACCTCCGCCACTTCCAAGCCGCGTTTCGCGCCCAACTCCATCACCACTCCGCGCGTGATCCCATAAAGTGCGCCGGATGAGAGCGGGGGCGTGAGCAACTGATTGCCTCTGACAATAAAAATATTGTCGCCCGTACATTCGGACACGAATCCTTCTTGATTGAGCATGATGGCCTCCTCCACCCCAGCAATATTCGCCTCAATCTTTGCGAGAATGTTGTTGAGGTAATTGAGCGACTTGATAGCCGGGTTCACCGCGTTCACCAAATTCCGCGTTGTCGCCACTGTCACAATCGCCATTCCTTTGCGGTACATCTCCTCTGGATAAAGCTGGATTTTTCCGGCGATGATGATGACCGAAGGCCGCTTGCAACGATTGGGGTTCAACCCCAGCGTGCCGACACCGCGAGTGACGACCAAGCGAATGTAGCCATCGCGAAGATCGTTTTTCCGGCACGTGTCCAACACCGCTTTGCAAATCGCATCACGTTTCATCGGCAGATCGAGAAGGATCGCTTTCGCAGAATGGGAAAGCCGCTCGATATGTTCCTTCAACTTAAAGACGCGCCCGTGATACGCGCGAATCCCCTCAAACACACCGTCGCCATATAGCAACCCGTGGTCGAACACAGAGATTTTTGCGTTTTGCTCCGAATAATATTTTCCGTCGATGAAAATCTTCATAACCAAATACCGTCGCAGAATAGTGAGAAGCCAACTCCGACTGCAATCACTTTAAGTCCGCACTCAAGTGGGAATCAAAACACCATCGCACAAATGCAGTACGCGCTGGGCTTGCGCAGCCACCTTGCTGTCATGCGTCGCGATGATGAGCGCCATGCCTCGCTCGACTTGAATGGATTTGAGCAGTTGAAGTATTTCCTCGCCGTTATGCGAGTCGAGATTACCAGTCGGCTCATCGGCCAGCACGAGCTGAGGATGATTGATCAGGGCACGTGCAATCGCCACGCGTTGCTGTTCGCCGCCGGACAACTCGACCGGCCGGTGACCTAACCGGTTGCCGAGACCGACGCGGTCGAGCAATTCTTTCGCCATTGCTTCAGCTTGTGATCGAGCCACTCCAGCCATTCGAGCAGGAAGGAACACATTTTCCACTGCGTCCAATTCCGGCAAGAGGTGGTACGCCTGAAAAACAAAACCGACGTGATGCCGGCGATGCTCCGCCGAATCAACCGCTTCTCGTTTGCCGTTCTTATTTTCAAACTGGATTTCCCCGCTAGTGGGTTGATCGAGTCCGCCAAGAAGATGCAACAATGTTGATTTTCCAGAACCGGAAGCGCCGCAAAGCGCCACGAATTCTCCCCGGAGCAACTGCAAATCGACCCCTCGCAACACTTCCAGATCTGTGCGCCCCATCCGATAGGTTTTGGACAATGCGCGTGCGTCCAAAAGGAGATTGCCATTGGAATCACTCATGACGAAGCGCCTCCACCGGCCGCATCCGCGCAGCGTTCCAAGCGGGGATGATGCCCGCAATAATACAGATGAGAATCGAGCCGCCGCAAATGATCATGATGTCGTTCGGAATGATTTCCGCAGGCAGTGAGTTGAAATTGTAAATCTTTTTTGGGAACAGTTCAAACCCAGTCCAAGACCGCATCAAATCAAGAAACTCGTTGCGATAGATCACGCCCGCCAAGCCCAACACGCAGCCCAACATCACACCAATGACACCGACAATGACGCTCTGCAAAAGGAACACGCGACCAATTTGCCAGTCAGTGGCTCCGAGCGCTTTGAGCACTCCAATCTCCCGCGTTTTTTGGATGACGAAAGTGATCAGCGAACTGGCGATGCCAAATGCGGCCACGATCATGATGAAAAAAAGCAGGTAGAACATGACCTGCTTTTCCACCATCACGGCGTCGAGCGTGCTGGAGTTTTCTTGATACCAAGTGGTCACCTCGTATTTGAAGCCGAGTTTGGCCTGCAACTCCTCTTGCGCTTGTGGAGCCTGAAATGGATCAGCGAGGTTTACCATCAATCCGTGAACGCTGTCCTTCAACTCATAAAGATCCTGCGCATTAGCCAGTGAACAAATCACCACCGACAGATTGTACTCGAAGTAGCCGACATCGAAGATGCCGCGAATCGTGAACTCCTCCGGCAATACTGCCTCATCCCCGTCTTTCTTGCTGGAATCTCGCAGTCGCTGCACATTGCGCGGGCTATGGATCGAAACGCGGTCACCAACTGTAATATTTAGATTTCGGGCAAACTCGCGTCCGACTATCAGGCCATTCCCACGCAAGTCGAATTTCCCATCGATGATCTGATCAGGCCGAATGCCCGTGTCCGATTTGATATTGGGATCCATTCCACGCAACCACGGCGCATCGACCTTCGGACTCTCGCCTGGCTGCACTTGTGTCTCCACAAGCACCTTTCCGATCACAAAGGAAGACACACTTTTGATGGCCGTCGCTTTGGAAACCGCATCGGCAACCCGGTCTGGATCCGACAATGGCTGGCCCGGAGAAAAGACTTTTAGATGCGCGTTGAAGCCAAATAATTTTTCTTCGAGCGATTTGCTAAAACCGCTCATCACACTCAAAACAATGATGAGTACCGCCACTCCTAACATGACGCCGATCACTGAGATGAGGCTGATGACCGAGACGTATGTCCGCTTCGGGCGCAGATAGCGCAGCGCCATCATCAACTCGAACGGCAACGAAAACATCGCGCGCAACATAGTCGCGCAACCTCACCGTAGCAAGCCGCCAGCCGCTCAATTCACGCGGCCACTCACGAGCGACTCCACCACCGCTGGCTCGGCGAGCGTGGAAATGTCACCCAGATTATCAAGTTCGTTCTCGGCGATCTTGCGCAAAATGCGGCGCATGATTTTTCCGGAACGGGTTTTAGGAAGTCCATCGGCGAACTGCAATTTCTCCGGTGCGGCATGTGGGCCGAGCACTTCGCGCACCTTCAGATTGATCTCCTTGCGAATCTGATCCGATGCCACTTGCCCAGTCTTCAGTGTGACGTATGCGTAAATGGCCGTGCCTTTGATGTCGTGCGGATATCCGACCACCGCAGCCTCGGCTACAGAGTTGTGCTGGCCGATGGCTCCCTCCACTTCTGCCGTGCCGATGTTGTGACCGGAGACAATGATGATGTCGTCAACCCGGCCAGTGATCCAATAATAGCCGTCGGGATCGCGCCAACAGCCGTCGCCCGTGAAATATTTTCCGGGGAACCGCTTGAAGTACGTATCCACGAATCGTTGATGGTCGCCGTAAACTGTGCGCATTTGTCCCGGCCACGAACCGGACAACACCAAGCAGCCGCGCACATCGTTTCCGTGTAATTCTTCTCCTTGATCGGTCATCACCGCTGGACGAATCCCAAAAAATGGGAGTGTCGCCGAACCCGGCTTTGTCGGTGTTGCGCCAGGCAATGGAGTGATGAGGATGCCGCCGGTTTCAGTCTGCCACCAAGTGTCCACGATGGGACAGTGCCCCTTGCCGATCACCTTATGATACCACGTCCATTCGGGCGACTTGATCGGTTCGCCCACGGTGCCGAGCAATCGCAATGATGAAAGATTGTATTGGTCCGGCCACGCATCGCCTTCCTTCATCAACGAGCGCAGAGCCGTCGGTGCCGTGTAAAAAATATTGACCTTGTGTTTCTCGATCACCTGCCAGAAACGACCGTAGTCTGGAAAATTCGGCACGCCTTCAAACATCACCACAGTGGCTCGGTTCGCGAGCGGCCCGTAGATGAGATAAGAATGACCAGTAATCCAGCCCACATCTGCTGTGCACCAATAAACGTCGCCGGGTTTGTAATCGAACACGTAGTGATGAGTGACTGAAGCGTAGAGAAGATAACCGCCGGTGGCGTGTAATACTCCCTTGGGTTTGCCAGTAGAGCCGCTCGTGTAGAGAATGAACAACGGATCCTCGGCATCCATCGCTTCCGGCTCGCAATGAGGTGAAGTTGAATCCAGCGCCGTTTGCCACACTATGTCGCGTCCTTCTTTCATCTCGACGATTGAGCCGGTGCGGCGCACGACAAATACCTTCTCCACCGTGGGTGTCTGCCCGATAGCCTTGTCGACATTGGCCTTCATCGGAATGTCCTGCTTCGTGCCGCGCACACCGGTGTCCTGCGTGATGATCACCTTGCAACTCGAATCATTGATGCGACTGATGAGGCTCTCTGCTGAGAAAGCACCGAACACGACCGAGTGCACCGCGCCAATCCGGGCACAAGCCAGTATTGCCACGGCCATCTCAGGAATCATCTGCAGATAAATGCAGACGCGATCGCCTTTCTGAACGCCACTGGCTTTGAGTGCATTCGCTGCGCGCTGCACTTGTTCATGCAATTCGCGATAGCTGATCTTGCGCGTCTGCGCCGGATCGTTGCCTTCCCAAATGATCGCAGTCACATCGCCATGACCGTTCTGCACATGGCGATCGACGCAGTTATGGCTAGCATTGAGTTTGCCGCCTTGAAACCAACGGATACTCACCTCATTGAAATTGCAATCGCTGACCTTGTCCCACTTCTTGATCCAATCCAATCGTTCGGCTTGCTTGGCCCAAAAACCGTCATTGTCACGCAACGATTCCTCGTAGAGTGCCGAATATTGGGAGAGTGAACTGACATGCGCTGAGACACTGGCTGCGTCTGTCGGTTTGTAAGATGGAGCTGGCGGAGTTGGGGCGGCGGCGTTGTTCATTCTTGGCAAGTAGCAGTGCGATTCTGTGAGGCGAATCTTTGTGCGTCAATCCAGAAGCGGTTGATGACGACGAAGGCATTATTGCTTGAAGAGATTCATCCATGTAACTACCTTTGCGCGCATGTTGAATCCTTTCCTCGCCGGTATAGGTGGTGTGGCGCTCTTGGCCATTGTCGCGTTCGGATTTGTCGCAATCATTTTCATGTGGGGCGCGGGGATTTACAATGCGCTCATCCAACTACGGAATGCGGTCAAGAACGCCTTCTCTCAAATCGATGTCCAGCTTCAGCGCCGGTATGATTTGATCCCCAACCTTATCGAAGTCTGCAAAGGCTACATGAAACATGAGAGTGGCACGCTCGAAGCCGTTGTCGCTGCGCGCAGCGCCGCCTACAGTGCCCGTTCGAAAGTTGCAGGCGACCCCTCCGATCCCGCAGCGATGAAAGCTCTGCTTTCTGCCGAAGGCGCGCTGACCAGTGGTCTAGGCCGATTGATGGCCATCGCCGAATCTTATCCCGACCTCAAAGCCAATCAGAACATGATGCAGTTGACGGAGGAACTCACCTCCACTGAAAACAAAGTTTCATTCTCGCGACAGGGCTACAACGACACCGTTTTGCAGTACAACAATAAGTGCGAAATGTTCCCATCGAGCATCATCGCAAATATGTTCGGACACCGACCAGCCACCATGTTCGAAGTTACCGATCCGAATGCCCGCACCGCGCCCAAAGTGTCTTTCTAACATCGGGCGCTTTTGATTTCATTCACGAGTCACTTTTGACTATAGTTCCCGCGTGTCGCGACGCGCCCAACTGAAATCGATTACCGCCACGACTCGCTATTGCGCGGTCCTCGGTCATCCCGTTCAGCACTCCGCGTCGCCCGCGATGCAAAACGCGGGGATCCACTCTTTGGGTTTGGATTGGCGCTATTTGGCATTCGATGTGCCTCCTGAAAATCTTCAAGCCGCCATCGATGGTGCCGCAGCCATGCGTTTCATCGGCCTCAATCTCACCGTACCGCACAAATTGCTCGCTGTTAAAATGGTCGATGCACTCGATTCCAGCGCTCGTCGATGGGGTGCTGTCAACACGATCCGATTTGAAGGCCGCGACAGTGGTCGCTGGCTGCCATTGTCTCAATTACCCGCCTCGTTCAACGGCAAAGTACGCTCACACGGCTTCAACACTGATGCCGACGCCATCATTCACTCACTGCGCGAAGATTTGAAAATGGAACCACGCAACGCCAGCGTCGTTCTTCTCGGAGCTGGTGGCGCCGGCCGAACTGCCGCACTCCGACTCGCTGCTGAAGGAGTTCATGAATTGCGCCTGATCAATCGCACGGCAACGAAAGCGGCCGCACTCGGGAAGGAGATCCGGCGGCGCTTTCCAAAAACGATCGTCCATCTTGGATACGGATCGGGAGCGTGCGCAGACCTGATCTTGAATTCCACTTCTGCGGGATTGAAACTCGCCGACCCATTGCCGCTCGATATTCGCCATCTGCCGTTGAAGAATGCCGCCGCAGTGTACGACATGATTTATCAGCCAGCCGAAACTCCGTTGCTCAAGGCCGCGAGAAAAGCTGGGTGCCGAACTGCGAACGGATTGGGAATGTTGCTCCATCAAGGCGCGATGGCACTGGAGATTTGGAGCGGCCAACCCGCGCCGATGGATGTGATGCGACGGGCACTACAGAAGGCCATCCATGGATAAAGTGATGTTGTGGGTCACGGAGCCAAGCCACTTTTTCGCATTCGTCTTCTTCGTGTTCGGTTGTGTGATGGGAAGTTTTCTGAACGTATGCATCTATCGGATGCCGCTGGGGAAAAGCCTTCTGCACCCACCTTCGAGTTGCCCGCATTGCGGCTACAGAATCCCGTGGTTTCAAAACATCCCCATCCTCACCTGGATTCTGCAACGCGGTAAATGCGCCCATTGCAGCAACCCGATCCGCGCACGTTATCTTTACGTCGAACTGCTCACCGGCATCATGTTCGCCGCAGTCTGGCTCATTGCCTATTGCCAACTTCCCAATTCAAATATCGCCACGCAGATTCTCGTGGGAGTCGCGTTGAGCTTGTTGATGGCCGGACTCATCGTGGCAACGGCAATCGACTTCGAGCATTTCATCATCCCCGATGAAATCACCATCGGCGGCGTGGCAGCCGGACTCTTTCTCTCGGCGTCGATCCCGGAACTGCACTCGCTTTTTCTGAAATCGGGCGCTAGCCGCTGGCAGGCTGTGAGTCATTCGCTGCTCGGCGCAGCGGTCGGTGGCGGGATTGTTTATGCAGTCGTGCTGCTGGGCAAATTGATGTTTGGTCGGCTGACATTTGAATTTGATGCGCCGACTTCCGTGACCTTTTCGGAAACGGAGCTTCTCCTGCCCGACCGAGCTATTCTCTATGAAGATGTTTTTTACCGGCGCTCGGATATCGTCCGCCTGCACGCAGATAAAGTGGAGTTGATCGACCGATGCTTCATCGATGTGGACGTGGCGTTGTCATCGGATCAGCTCAAGATTGGTGTCGACACTTTTTCAACTGCGGAAACTCCGCACATGGAAGTGGTGACGCGGAAAATTGTCGTCCCTCGCGAGGCCATGGGTTTTGGCGATGTGAAGTTCATGGCTGCGATCGGGTCGTTTCTCGGCTGGCAGGCGACCGTTTTCAGTCTCATGGCCAGTGCGATGGTGGGGTCAATTGTTGGGATTTGCCTGATGCTGTTGCGAAGAACCGACATTTCCGGCCGCTTGCCGTACGGACCGTACATCGCGTTGGCAACGGTGTTCTGGATTTTTGGCGGACACGCCCTCTGGCGATATTGGTGGGAAATGTCGCCGTTGCTGCGCTAATAACCGGCAGGTGTGCCGCTCACGGCTTCGTTACTTTGTAACTTCCCGGATACGAATTGTAGTCGCTCGAAGTGACTCCATGACGCATCGAACCACGATAGAGAGACTGTGAGGGAAGGATGGTCACCTTCACCACTCCGCGCATGCCAATACGTAAAACCCCTGCATGAACAGCCACAGCAGCCAGTCGTGAATCGGCAGTGTAGATATCCGTTCCCCACACCGAACCCTCCGTCGAACCCACCACATCAAAATAGAGTACTGAACCTGTTGAGCCTCGGTGCTGGCTCAGATTTCCCAGATCCGGCAGAATATCATTTCGCAACGGCCGCTCGTGACTGAGCTGGCGCACTGCGTCGCGAATCGCCACAGCCTCGTCCAATTTACCAAGCTTGGTGTACTTCTCCTGAAGTTTTTGGAGCTGGGCGATATGATCTTTTTTCAACTCGGCAACTTTGGGTTCCACGCTCTGGATCACTTGTGCGATCAATTGATCCAACGCCTGTAACACTTCGCTGGCATCCGGCGGCAATTGTGCCGGGTCGATCTGGTATTGCGACAAATGGGAATGTGATGCTGTCGGTGGCATTTGACAGGCGACGAACAGAAAACAACAAGCTGTGATGAGGAGTTTCAGCATCGTGCAAGGACGCCACAGTACCGAGGCTCTGTCAATTCAGGCGCATTACCACCAACGAGACTTGAGATCGGGGACTTTGTGCAGGAATTGATTCGTCAATATTTGCTGTGAAGGAAACTTCAACACGTCTGCATGGCCATCACCGAATAGCATCACGTGCCCGCCCACTTTACCGCCATGCCAAAGCAATGGCCCGCTGGCCGGCCAATTCCAATCGCCTTGGATGATCTTGTTCCTCGGACTCTCACCGATCTCGTTCAACGTGATCGAGCGGCCTTCGTATTTTGATTCAGGCTCGGAGTCCAACCCGAGCACGCGCCGAACTCCGAAAAGGTCGTCGGCCACTTGCGGCTGGTAACTGTTTCCCATCGTTTCCCAACAACTGGCCACCGCATGCGAACCTCCACCCGTATCTGCCGGACAATGGAAACGGGTGACCGATTGCACATAACGATTCAACGGTCGTTGATCAACCGGTACGAATGCGCCGTAAACTTCCAGCACCTCTTCGGGCAATAATTCATCTCCCAATTTGCCACTACCGAGTTGACCTCCAACCGCTCCAATCCCGATGACTCGCGGAAATTTTCCTCCATGATCATTGGCCCAAGCCGTGTAACCCTTCCAGATTTCGCCCTGATTCTGAATGCACTGAATCACATGCGCCGGACGTTTCGGCTTTGTGCTCCAAAGCACAGCGAACAACAACGCGAACATAACCAAAGCCACGAGGCACTCCACGACTGTGCTGCCGTGCATCCGTTGTTTCTCAAGAATCATTTGTCAGTCCGGATTTCCTGATGCTCCGCACTCACCACCAACCCGCGTTCATCCACCAGATTGATGTAATAAACCATCGTCCCTTCGGGCAATGTGGCGCTGGCTTTACCAGTGGCCCCATCGATTTCCGCCGGTGTCGTCTCCCATTTGCGCTGTTGCCATTTGCCGCCGTCCTTCGTGAAATTCAATTCCGCATTCTTGATCTTCACCTTGCTCGAAAATGTCGCCCAAACAATTGCGCCGTCCCTGCCCTGCTTCAACACTTTTGCCAACGGCGCTCCGCCTCTGAACAGATTCTCAGCGAATGCGTGGATCTCAGCCGGATTCTCGCCTGCGCCACCGTGGGCATGTGGCATTCGCACTCGCAGACAAAGCGTGTCTGGCCCGCTCGTGATGCGATACGACTTCTGCCACGAATCCATGGGATAAGCAAAATCGTTGCTGCCGTTCACCCACAGCACTGGCATCGCCGTTCGTTTGAGATGTTGCGAAGGATCCCATGAGGCGATCCAACGCATTGATTTCTCCCCACCCATTTTCTCGAACGTGCCGAGCCAAGCAGAATTGTCGCCGAGAAAGCCGCATCCATAAACGGGCGCTGCAAATTTGAAACGCGTGTCCACCGATGAGACAATGCACGTGAGATAACCGCCCCATGAAATTCCCGTGACGCCGATGCGATCCACATCCACTTCTGGGAATGAGCGGATGAGTGAATGAGCGAGGACGGAATCCCCCACCGCCTGATAAGTCCATTGGTCGCGTTGCGGTTGATCAATCTGATCGAAACCACCCCAGCCCGCCGGACCGCCGTTGTCATGTCGCTGCCATTTACCGTAAGTACCGACTGGTACGCAGCCGCACAAATCCATCGCGATTGCTGCGTAGCCGCGCGAGAGCCACAGCTTCACCCACGCATCGAATGCTGTTCCGCCGCCGCCATGAATGAGAACCATCGCGGGCACTTTCTTCGCCGCATTCGTCGGTGTGCCATACCAGGCAAAAACCCGCGTCGGCTTGCCGTTGAATGGGACGCCTTCAAAAAAAAGCGAACGAACGCCGGGAACTGAACTCTGATTGGTCGCAGTGAATGTGACGGGCGTTTTAGAGAGTGCCGCGAGGTTCCAAATGGGAGCGATCTCGGGTTGACCGGCCTGCGAGTGGTTGACGCAAAGTCCAAGGAGGATGAATTGGAGGAACCGCATAAATCATTTCCCGCACTGAGCGCGCTGGCGCAAGGCATGATCGACGAGTACGAGCGCGGTCATCGCCTCCACCATGGGCACCGCGCGTGGCAGGACACAGGGATCATGTCGCCCGCGCGCTTTGAGTTTCACATTGCGTCCGTGCGAATCAACTGTGTCCTGTTCGCGCAAAATTGTTGCCGTGGGTTTGAAGGCGACTCGGAACTGAATGGGTTCACCGTTCGAGATGCCGCCTTGAATGCCACCGGAGCGGTTGGTCAAAGTACGCACTCGCCCGCCCTTCATGCGAAAGATGTCATTGTGCTGGCTACCGAGAAGAGTGATTCCACCGAAACCCGATCCAATCTCAAATCCTTTTGTCGCGGGCAAACTGAGCATCGCTTTGGCCAAGTCGGCTTCAAGGCGATCAAATACCGGCTCACCCCAACCAGCGGGAACACCACGTGCGATGCCTTCGATCGCGCCGCCCACGCTGTCGCCCTGCTTGCGGACTTTCTCGATGAGTCCGATCATTTTTGCTGCGGCAGCCGAATCGGGACAACGAATGATGTTGGATTCCACATCCGCCAATTTCACTTTCGCGGCATCGATCTCCGCCTTGAGATTTTGCACCTGCGAAACATAAGCGAGCACTTCCACTCCAAATTGGCCGTGCAGGATTTTCTTCGCGATGGCACCGGCTGCGACGCGACCGATGGTTTCGCGAGCGCTGGTACGCCCACCGCCGGGCCACGCGCGTATTCCGAATTTGGCCTCGTAAGTGTAGTCGGCATGCGATGGCCGAAACTTAGTGATCATCTCCGTGTACGCTTCAGTTCGCTGATCTTCATTCGACACAAGCATCAGAATAGGCGTGCCCAGTGTGCGTCCGTTGAATGTACCCGATAAAATCTTGACCGAGTCTGTCTCTTGGCGCTGCGTGACGATGTGCGACTGACCGGGCCGACGCCGATCGAGATCAGGCTGAATATCGGCCTCGCTCAGTTTGAGATTGGGTGGGCAACCATCCACGACCACGCCCACTGCGCCGCCATGTGACTCGCCCCAAGTCGTGATTCGGAAGAGTTGCCCGAACGTGTTGCCCATTGACTCGATGATGATGGAAAAACAGCAAACGGTCAAACCGTCACTCTTTAGTGCGTGAATAATTCGAGCTAGTGAAATGGCGTGTTTCTGCTCCGATAACCACAGGAGCGTGAGAGGCATTTGTTCAATCATGGGTTGTGGAGGCGCTGGCTTGGCGCTTGTTTTTGCTTGCGCCTGCAAAGGTCCGGACATTGGCACCGCTCCGGCCAAGAATGCCAATCCCATCGCGCAGGGAATCAAGCGCCCTACGGAGTTGATTCGATTGGCGAAGGAGGGCGACACATTTTCACAAGTGCATCTGGCATGGCGATACGATGTCGGAAATGGAGTCACACAGGATTCTGCCGAAGCCGCCTACTGGTACAAGCAAGCGGCGGAGATGGGGCATTCCATGGCGCAGAACAATTATGGATGCCTGCTGCGGGATGGTCGCGGTGTGAAACGAAATTTGAAGACGGCGGCGGATTTTTTCGAGCGCGCGGCACGACAGGGAAATCGTCACGCGCAAAATAATCTTGCTTGGATATTCGAGCGAGGTTCTGTGAACGAGCCGGATCTCAAAGCCGCTGCGCAATGGTATCTGCGTGCTGCAACACCGTTGACCGACGATCACGGCCATCCGTTCGCGCAGAATAATCTCGGCTGCCTTTACCGCGATGGACGCGGTGTTGAACAAAATCACAATGAAGCTATTCGCTGGTTCCGTCTGGCTGCGGACCAAGGAAATCATCACGCATTCCATAACCTGGGGTACATGTACGAAACCGGCTTGAGCGTGAAAGTGGATTACGTCGAGGCCATCCGACTTTATGCCGAAGCCGCGAAACTGGGAAACCTGTATGCAATGAACAGCCTCGGCTATGTCCATGAACGCGGACTGGGCGTCCTCCGCGATCCTGCAGCAGCCAGACGCTGGTATGAACGCGCCGCACGCGGCGGCTATTCGATGGCGCAAAATAATCTGGCGACACTCTATCGCGATGGCAATGGGATCAAACAAGACTACATTCTCGCGGCGGACTGGTATGAGAAAGCGGCTCTACTCAACAATGCCTACGCACAAGCCACACTTGCCTGGATGTTCGAAAAGGGAAACGGCGTCAAAAAAGATTACATCCGAGCAGCCGACCTCTACCGAAAATCTGCCGAACAAGGAATGGCGGTGGCGCAAATCGGCATCGGCCTATTCCATTTCCACGGCGTGGGCGTTGAAAAGAATTTGATCGAGTCCTATAAATGGCTGTTCATCGCAGCCAATTCCGGCAACGAACGCGCTGGGAAATTCTGCAGCGACCTTGAAAAAGAGATGACCGATGAAGAATTGGACGAGGCAAAAGAACTCGCGCTCGCATTTGTCCCAAAACCGTTCCGGTCACAATCTGATTTTGAACCATCCAATCCAACCGCCCCGCCACTGGGTGCGCCAATCATCGATCAGAATCCGCGTTAACCCGTCATGCTGAAATCCATTGTCGCTTTAAAAAATTGAATTTACTTTGAAACGATCAACAGACGTCCGCATCTATATCGCCGGACATCGCGGACTGGTTGGCAGCGCCATCTGGCGCGCGCTGGCGCAGGCGGGTTTCACGAATCTCATCGGCCGCACGCATGCGGAACTGGACTTGCTCGACACAGCGGCGGTCCGGCGATTCTACGAGTCCGAGCGGCCGGAATTCGTTTTCATCGCCGCCGCGCGCGTGGGCGGCATCAAGGCCAACAACGATAATCCCGCGAGCTTTCTCTACGAGAATCTTCAGATCCAAAACAATCTCATCCATCTGGCGAAAGAATCCGGCGTGCAAAAGCTGCTCTTCCTCGGCAGCTCGTGCATTTATCCAAAACTCGCGCCGCAGCCGATGAAAGAGGAAGCGCTCCTCACCGGCCCGCTTGAGCCGACCAACGAGTGGTACGCCATCGCAAAAATCGCGGGCATCAAGATGTGCCAGGCGTATCGGCGGCAGCACGGCTGCGATTTCATCGCGGCGATGCCGACCAATCTCTACGGAGCGAACGACAATTACGATCCGGTGAACAGTCATGTGCTCCCGGCACTCATCCGCCGTTTTCACGAGGCGAAGATGGCGAGCGCACCAAGCGTCGCCTGCTGGGGCACTGGCTCGCCGTTGCGCGAATTCATGCACAGCGACGACGTGGGCCGCGCTTGTCTTTTCCTGATGGAAAACTACAGCGAGGAGCAATTCATCAACGTCGGCTCCGGTGTGGAACTCTCCATCCGCGAATTGACCGGGCTCGTCGCGCGTGTCGTCGGTTATGGGGGCGGCATCACGTGGGACAGCACGAAGCCGGACGGCTCGCCGCGCAAGTTGATGGATAGCTCGCGTCTTTTTGCGATGGGCTGGCGGCCGCAAGTGAATCTCGAAGTCGGCCTGCGTTCAGCCTACGAAGATTTCCTAAAACGCTTCGCCCCGGGTAAAGCCACGTAGCGGTGCGACGGTCGTTACTTCGATTCCGACAAAGCAACCAACTCGGTGCGCGTCATCTCCTCGATTAAAGCGCGGAACGTCGTGTTCGGTTCCCAACTGAGCAAGCGCTTGGCCTTTGCTGCATTGCCGAGCAGGCGCATCGGTTCAGCCGGACGCAACAGACGCGCGTCCTGTTTCACGAAGTTTCGCCAGTCCAACTTCACGGCTGCGAAGGCGGTCTCGACCACGTCCTGCACGGAATGAATCTGGCCTG
>CAMDOH010000026.1 GCA_945903605.1 Akkermansia muciniphila | reverse complement strand
GCTTTTCCTTCCTCAAAATCCGGACTCCCGCGTAATCCCAAACTGTCGGAATTGATTTTGATAAGTCCAATTTCCGGCAGTTGAGCTGCGAGCATCATGGCCATTTGTGACGAAACCCCATTCTCACCAGCCTGATCGCTTACATCTGTTGATTCGCCTTTGGGCCGTGCTTCTCGCGAAATCACCTTGTCATCTTTTAACTCCGATCCCTCGCTCTCCTTCTCCACCTTCTGCGACATTTTCTGGTCGAAGATCTGTGAGAACGGATCCTTCGCGCGTTTTGCCGTGGAGACACTACGCCGATCTTCTGCAGAAGCAGGCGGCGCTTTGGACTGAACAGGTGCTGCGGAGGTGGGCGTCATTTTTGATCGGGAGTTTTGGGTTGCAGAATCGGCGGATACTTTGCCGACGCCTCGTAGATTTTCTTGGACACATCAGCGTCAAGATTCCCAAAGATCTTGTTCTGGTTTTCGGGCGTCATGTAACGAATCGCCTTGGCAATATCGTCCGTTGGAATCCCTTTGAGTAAAACCACCGTCGTTGCGGGCGCATTCGTCATCATCAAAACCAACCGCTCCGACAAGCGCTTGGATTTTCCCTCATCATCTGCGGTGATCGTCGTGAAATGATTTGTGACCGACGACCGAAACTCTTTCTCGGCCTGGCTCAACTTCTGTGTCAACCGATTGAACTCCTGAAATTGCACCGCCATTTGCTCGTAAAAATCGCGCAGATCCTTTTCTTTCTTGGATAATGTCGCCCCACGCTTGTTCAGGAAATCCACGAACTCTTTGACGTCCTTGTTATCGAACCGCAGCGACCCCGCTTCACCCGGACTGCTTATCGCTTCCGAAAATCCCTTTTGCTTTTTGTCGGAATTTTTTGTTTCAGCCTCCGTTTTCGGTGTGATGGCCACATGTTCAATCACCGAATTGGTGCTCGCCGTGTTGGTCGCAGCGTGCGACGCCGCCGCAGCGTATTTCTTGAGTTTGTCGTCGATTGTTTTCTCGTCAATCAGCCGCTTGGGGTTGAACACCAGCAGCGTGGTGGAGACAAACGCGATGACTCCCATCACCGCCGCGAACCATCCAGATTTAATAAAGCTCATGAGTTGATTAGGGGTTGGAGGCCAGTTTCAAGTGTTCCCGCATCAGGGTCATTTCGTCGAGCGACAACTGTTCCTTCCGCTGCGCATCGACCTGATGTCGCTTGGACTGCTTATCGCGCAAACGATCCAGCCCTTCGCGCCGTTGCCGCGCCGCCAACAATAATTGCCAACGCTGATTCACGACCTTTTGCTGTTTCAACAATTCCGGTTCAAATGCCAACCACTGTTCACGCAATGCCGCCGCGCTTTTCTGCACCTGAATCAATTCCTCCGACGGCGCACGTTGAGCCAGCAATTTCCCACGCCGTTGCATCACCTCATCCAACGAATCACGCACCTTTTGGCGGCGTGCGTTCAAATCGTTCAAATCCCGAACAGCCAGAGCATAACTCTCCATCGCCCGCGTTTCCTGTGTAGCGCGCACTCCCAGCACCGTCGCCAAATTGAATTGGAACCGTTTCATCTTCTAATCAAATCCTGCCCGCCCTCGTCGGTTGCTGCCTGTCCGTGCGAGGAAGCGGCACGGGTAGCGCCATGACATTTCGGAAGATATCCCAGCTTTCCTTGCACTTGAAAGAGACCCGGTAATCCTGCCGCAGAAAACTATTCAACGCTGGATTCAGTCGAATCGATTCATCGATCTGCGGATTTGATCCCGCTGAATAGGCGCCGATTGAAATCAAATCCTGACTCTTCCGGTACACCGCCAGATTTTCCCGCGCACGACCCAGCAAATCCCATTCCTCGTCCGTGCTCAAATCCCTGGCCAAGCGACTCACACTTTCCAGCACATCAATCGCCGGATAATGATTGTGCGCCGCCAACTCGCGCGACAACACCATGTGCCCGTCCAACACCGACCGCGCCGAATCGGCAATCGGATCATTCATGTCATCCCCTTCCACCAGGACATTGAACAGGCCCGTGATCGATCCCTTGTCGCTGTTGCCCGCGCGTTCGAGCAACTGCGGCAACAACGAAAAAACTGAAGGCGTGTAACCGCGCGCCGAAGGAGGCTCGCCAATCGCCAGCCCAATCTCGCGTTGAGCCATCGCAAAGCGCGTGATTGAATCCATCATCAACAATACGTTTCGTCCTTGAGCGCGGAAATACTCGGCGATCGTCATCGCCAAAAATGTTCCCTTGATGCGCGTCAAGGCGGGTTGATTTGAAGTGGCCACCACCACCACCGATTTGCGCCGGCCCGCTTCGTCCAAATCCTTCTCGATGAATTCGCGCACCTCGCGGCCGCGCTCGCCGATCAATGCGATCACGTTCACGTCCGCCTCCGATTTGCTCGCCATCATTCCCATCAACGTGGATTTACCCACGCCAGAACCCGCGAAAATACCCATGCGCTGACCACGGCCTATGGGCAGAAATGTGTCGATCGCCTTCACGCCCGTTTCGAATACCTGCTGAATACGCGCGCGCTTGAGCGGATGCGGCGGATTCAAATCCAGCTCCGCCAATGGCAGACGCGGAATCTCCGCTCCTTCATCGAGCGGATGTCCCATGCCATCGATCACGCGGCCCAAAAGTTCGTCACCCACTGGCACGCGCAACGAATGTCCCGAGGCCACCACTTCTGCGCCCGGACAAATACCGTGCACTTCGCCCAGCGGCATCAGGAGCAATTTCTTGTCACGGAAACCCACCACTTCTGCCAATAAATCTTTCTGACCCGTTTGGGATTGGATTTTGCAAATCTCGCCCACAGACGCCATCGGTCCCTGCGACTCGATCACCAGCCCAATCATCTGCGTCACACGCCCGCGATTCTGCACCAGCCGGCTATTCTCCAACCGCGCTCGCGCCTGGCTGACTCCTTGATATTCGGATGGCTCCACCAAGTTCATCGATTAGCTCGTCAGGGTTTGTTTCAACAATTCCGCACGCGTCTCGCGTTGACCGTCGATCATCCCGCTATCTGTTTCCACCAGACATCCGCCGCGCGTGATTTTGACATCGGCCACAAAATGAATTTTCCGACTGTGCGGTGAATCTCCCAGCATCGCCGAATTGTCGTCGCGCAGCAGGGCGATGTCGTCCGGGTGCATGTAAATGACAATCCCCGAATGTTGCTCGGCGTTGGCGAGTGCTTCGCGCACGCTTCCCTCAAGCATCAACGTCGAGATGGGCGCGCCATTCACCAGTCGGATGGCGGCCTCGGTGGAAAGTTCGATCAACTGCGTCTCCAGTTCCCTCAGCTTGCGTGTGACCTGTGTTTGCACCGTGCGTTCGAGATTGGCCAGCAGGTTGGTGACGCCGTTGCGCCGCGAGTTGTCCAACTCCGATCGCATTTGATGCAGGCGCGTTTCATATTCCTGCGAGGCATCGTTTCTGCCGCGGTCGTATCCAGATTTCTCCCGCTCGACAAGGATCCGGCTCCTGACTTCTTCCTCGGATTCCGCATGACCGTTGTCGAAAGCGTCGTCGTCGTGGTCATCGCCTGTGGATGAACCGTTTTGGGCCGTGACAATCCGGATGTCCTTAATCGGACTGGGAGTGGTGATGATGTCGATTGCGCGTACCATGATTAGCTGGCTGTTTCGAGTGTGATTTCGCCGTCTGCTTCGAGTTTGCGGACGATGTCGATGATGTAGTTTTGCGTGGCTTCGATTTCGCGAAGCGAGATTTTGCCGAGGTTGCCAATTTCGTCTCCGACGGTTTCGGCGGCGCGCTTGGAAAGGGCGCCGAGCATGGCCGTGCGGAGCTGTTCGGTGGCCGCGCTGAGGGCGATGGCCAGTTTGCTCGCATCCACTTCGCGCATGACTTTCTGCAGCGTCTTGACATCGAGTGTCTGAAGATCGTCGAAGGTGAACATCTTCATTCGGATGTCGCGCACGAGATCGGGTGTGCGCTCGTCCATCTTATTGATGATGGTTTGGCGCTGTTCTTTGCCCATCGCATTGAGTACGGCCGCAGCCGATTTCACGCCGCCAGTTTGATTCAATGCGCGGCTGACACGCGCACCGATCTTGCCGGACAGGACTTCGCCGAGTGTCTCAACCACTTCGATGGGTGTGGAAGCGAGTGTGGCGAGTTTTTCGACAACCATTTCGCGCACCGCTTCTGGCAAGGTCATCAGCACTTCCGATCCTTTTTGCGCGGAGAGATAACTGATGACGAGCGAGATGGTCTGCGGATCTTCCTCTTTGAGAAGGTTGCAAATGGAGACGGCGTCCAAATCGATGATCTGCTGCATGGCCGCGACCGACGTGCGTTTGGTGCCCACTCGGCCGATGATTTCCGCCGCTTTGAAAAGGCCGACGGCTTTTTCGAGAACTGCCCGGGTGTAATCCACCGATCCGCCGACGGATGAGCTGGCATCAATGGCCATCTGTGTGAATTCCTGCAGGACGGAGCCTTGAGTCTTCTGATCGAGCAACGGCAAGTTCGCCATTTCTGCGCAGAGCAACTCGCGCTCATTGTCATCGAATTGTTTCAACAACGTGGCGGCCGTATCTTCACCGAGTAAGATGAGCAAAGCGGCCAAACGCTGAGTCGGCGACAATTCATCGCCTTTGGGGGCTTTCTGAGTTTTCTTTGCGTCCGTTGTTGGAGCTGGATTGGCCATGTTCAGTTTCGCTTGTTACGTGATGGTCGCTGCGGAATTATTCTTCCTTGTCCTGTTTCTCCTTGGCGCTGAGCCAGCGGCGGGCAGCTGTGGTCATGGCATCGGGGTTCTCGCGAATCATGTCGCGCAGCACCTCGATGTTCACACGCTCAGGGCGGCGTTTCGCTAGACCGAAGTCCATGATCAGTTTCTGTTTTTCCTGTCTGATCACCTCGACGTCCTCTTTCTCTTCTTCTTCGGGCACAGCTTCCTCCACTGTCACTTCGCCTTCACCTTCAGATTTTGCACCAGCTGCGGCTGCAGCAGGGCCCGCGACGGCTCCAGCTTGTCGGCCACCTGCGACGCCAGGAGTCATTTGCGCGCCAGCGTAGGCGGGCATCACCATTCCGGGGCCACCCGTGGTTTGATAAGAGAGCATTTGGCCAACGGTCACGCCCGTGGGAATGGCTTCCGCAGCACTGCGCCGGACCATCTTCCAGAAAGCCAGCAACGCGCCAAATCCGAGTAACACATAAAGTGAGCTGCGGACAATTTCCCAAATGAACATGTAGTTTTTGTCTTTGTCCAATTGCTGGTTCAGTTGTGTGGCAGCGACATCGTTGAATTCGACTTCCTCGACGACAATTTGGTCTTCGCGCAATGCACTGGTACCGAGCTGCAGACCGAGGGCGTTTTGGGCAACGCGACGGAGCTGTTCGATTTCGGTCGGTTGCCGATCGGCACGCTGGCCGCCTTGACCGGGTTTCTTGTTCACGAAAATAGCGGCGCTCACGCGTTTCACCGTGCCGGCCATCTCGACGGTGTTGGTGGTCGTTTTGCTGATGGAATATTCGGTGGTGAGATCTACGCGAGTGAGCCGATTGCCGTTGATCGGGTTTCCCGTTTGATTTGTGCTGGTGTTGGTGTTGATCGGCGTGCCTGGAGTTCCGCCGGGAATGGTTGCGACATTGTCAGTCGTCTCATCTTTCTTCTGAACCATGCGCTCCACTTTACCAGCGGGATCGTAGATCTCGGCGGTCTTGGTGGTCTGATCGTGGTTGATTTCTGCTGAAACTCGAACGACCACCTGCCCGGGTCCAAGGACGGCACCGAGCATGCCTTCGACTTTTTCGGTGAGATAACGCTCGAGATTTCGTTGCGCGGCCAGGCGTGTGCCCGACATCGCCGCGCTGGATCCTTCTTCGTCATTCGCCGAAAGCGTGTTTCCGAAATTATCGACCACAGACACGCTGCTGTATTTGAGGCCGGGAACGGAATTGGCGACGATGAAGCGGACGGAGTTGACCCCTTGCGCACTCATCAGTCCGGCGTTGCGAAGTTTCAGAAAGACGGAGGCAGTGGGTTTTTTGGTTGGATCAATGATGAGCCGGTTTTCAGGGGCGACAATCATGACGCGCGCGCTTTCCACACCATCGATCTGCGAAATGGTGCGAGCCAATTCGCCCTGAAGTGCGCGGTTGTAATTGGCGCGCTGCACGAAATCGGACATGCCGAAACTTGGTTTGTCAAAAATCTCGTAACCCACGCCGTCGGCTTTCGGGAGTCCCTTCGTGGCCAGCTTCATGCGCGTGAGATGCACTTTATCGTTCGGGACATAAATGGTGCCGCCACCTTGACCGACTTTGTAGGGCGTCTGTGATTCTTCGAGCGAGGCGATGATCTTGCCGGCCTCTTCAGAATCGAGCTTGCCGTAAAGCAGACCGAAATCGGTGCGGCTGGAGAAAAAGACGACGGCGCTCAACCCCAAAATCACCACGAGGCCAGAAGCGGCGACGGTCACCTTTTGGTTGACGCCGAGCTGGCGCCAGATGCTGAGCATTTGTAATCCGAGTGCTTTGAGTTGCTCCATAATAATTCTAATTATCTAAATGGCCGCAGGTCAGACCGACATGCGCATCAATTCTTGATAGCCTTCCAATAGTTTGTTCCGGACTTCCACCATGAGCTGAAATGCGACACTGGCCTCTTCCATCGCGATGACGACGCGATGCAGGGGCACATCCTGACCGGCAAGCAATCCATTGAGAGCCGTGCTGGCGTTCAGTTGCTTGTCGTTGACGTCGCCGACGAATTGGTTGAGCACCGTTCCAAATGAGCCGCCCACTCCTTTGGCCGCCTCGGTGCCGGCAGCCTGCGAACCCGCCTCTGCCTGCGCAGTACGAAGACGGGCTTGCGACTGCTGGATGGCCATCTCCGCCCAGTTTGGCGCTGCAACCGCTGTGAGTGCTGCGGGCATCATGTCTCAAATTATCTCCTACCGATGGCCAGTGTTTGCTGGGCGATCGAACGCGAGGTGCGGATGATGGCCAAGTTCGCCTCCATCGTGCGTGTGGACGAAATCAAATCCGCCATTTCCTCATGCACGCTGATATTCGGATAAGCCACCATGCCTTCGGCATTGGCATCGGGATGGCCGGGCTGATGAACCAGTTTCGGTCCACGCCCATCGCTTTCGATGCCGGCAACCCGGACGAGTTGCGCGGCCGAGCTGGGATTGAACCCGAACTGCTTGTCCATGAAAGTCTCGAAACGGACGACTTGGCGTTGGTAGGCTTTGCCGTCGGCGGTTTTAGTTGTGTTGATGTTGGCGAGGTTTTGGGAAATAACCTCCATCCGCACTTTCTCAGCCTGTAAGGCCGAGGCCGCACTGTCCGCTCCGGGAAGAATCTTCATGTTGATCATAATCAGGCGCTCCTCGAGGTGATGGCCATGCGCAGTTTCGCAAGCCGGCCGGTGATCATCTGTGTCTCCAATTGGTGGGCGACGAGATTTTTCTGCAGGTGAATGAGCTCCTTGTCGAGTTGCACACTGTTGCCATCGCGGTTTTGGGCCACAGCCGATCGGTCGACACCGATTCGCGGCTGCAAAGAATTTACGGCTCTGTCGCTGTTGCCTGAAATGGCGCGACTCAATTCAGAGGAAAAATTTCCCTCCACATCCACCCGCTTGTAATTCGGGGTTTCCAGATTCGCCAGGTTGCTGGCGATGGCTTCTTGCCGCATGACTGTGGCATCAAGCATCTTTTTAAGACCTTGATAGTTCGTCCCAGCAAATAACCCATCAATCATGGCTCACCACTCAGCACGACTTGTGCCACGGCCTTATTCCACACATTACTCAGCCAAAACCGGAGAACTGCGGCGGCGGCGGAATGGATCAACCGGTATTAAATATCAGGCGGACGGCTATTTCTCCCCGGCAAAACGGTGTCATAGTTACCTGAATTGGTTCCGGCATGGAGGCTGGCCATTGGGTGACACCTCGCACTTGGCTCACCATTTGCTGTGATGGAGCGGGAAAGTGGAATGCACTTGAACTGGAGACAACTCAGATTGACTGGGCAATGGGCCGTGATTCTCGCTTGGATCACTGTCGCTTCGCCCCTCATTTCCGTTTCTGGCGATGACGGTTCCAATGGCGTCGAACCCGAACTCTGGAAAGATGCTTTCGCCGGCCAAGTCGTCGCCCTGCACAATGTTGGTTTGGCTTATGAAAAAGCTGGCCGGTTGATGGATGCGGCCACTTGGTATCGATTGGCTGCCGAACGCGGTTTCGCCAATTCGCAGGCCAATCTCGCGCTGATGTACGAACGAGGATTGGGTGTTCCGAAAGATTCCATTGAATCGATGCGACTCTACGGCCAGGCCGCCAATCAAGGCCATCCATTGGCTCAATATAATTTCGCCAGATTAATGCTGCGCCAAACCAACGCACTGGCAAATCGGACTCAAGCCGAGCAATGGCTCACCCGTTCTGCGGACCAAGGTTTGACCGAGGCGCAATTGGAATTGGGTCACCTCTATCTTAAACTCGGAGCGGAGGCTTGGAGCAGACAGCCACTGACGACCAATCAGCTCAAGGAATTGGACGAAAACAAAAATGGCCGGTGGGAACTGTACGAAGTCAGCGAATATCGCCGCGCCCATACTTGGTTTCAATTGGCGGCAAAACAAACCAACGCGGCAGCCGAGTACGCCATCGGGTGCCTCTTTCACGAGGGCAAAGGCGTAGCCAGAGATCCCGTGCGCGCCGCGCAGTGGTTTGGTCGCGCCGCATTGAGTGACTTGCCCAATGCCCACTACAACCTTGCCTGCCTGCTCCAAAATGAACTGTTGAACGATGAGAACGCTCTCCGCGCTTTCACACATTATCTTCGTGCTGCCAAATACGGACACGCACAGGCTCAATATAATTTGGGGTTGATCTACTACGAAGGCCGATCCTCATTCGTCGGCGGCAGTTTTCCAGACGCCTGGGCTTGGTGGAAATTGGCTGCTGAACAAAATGTCATCGCAGCCAACGAAGGGTTGATGGTTCTGAACCGTTCATTATCCCCGATCGAACGATTGGCGGGGGATAGACGACTGGCTGAACTGACAAAACTAGTCGGCAAACCCACGCCGCAAATCACCGCCTCCACTTTCAAACCCGCCATTCCGCAATCCAAACAATGGGCACCGGGCTATTCCATCACCGAAGATGGCTACATCCTGACCAGCGCTTCGCTTTTGAATGCTGCCAAGCGACTGCAGGTCATCACTCCCGACGGCGTGTTTGATGCGAAGAAAGTCGACATGCCTGCCGATCCGTTTCAAGTGGGACTCATCAAGGTCGAGGGACGATTTACGCCGCTGCCCATCACAACCGCGCACGATTTGAAATACGGACAAAACCTATTGTTGCTTGGCTACCGGCAAACACTTTTTGGTGACCAACCTCGTCACCCCGAATTGGTGCCGGATATTCTTACCAGCAAAGTGATCAGCGTGTTGGGTCGGCAAGCAGATCCGCGCTTTTTCACCTTGGAAGGCACTTTGCTCGGCGACCGACTCGCACTGTCCTTTGATGCGAAAACTGCCAATGGCAAACCGCTGGAATTAGCTGCCCTGCGATTGGCGATGTCAAACAGACACGTTGGCTTCTCGCACACGGATTATTATTTCGGGGCCGATTCCAATGGTCACTCCGGGTTGCTGCACGTGGATACGCCCTTCGGCATGGCCAGATTGGCTCAACTGGAATTGGCCGCCGAGCGACCTGATTTTCAATGGGAACAGCGCACGGCACAATTGGGATATCTCGGAGTGGCCATCCTCAACGAAGCGGGCGAAGCCGTCGGGATCCAATTTCCAGATCCGTCCATCATCGGCGTGGATTCAACTGTGAAATCGCATGAACTGGCCAATTACCAAGGCAAATACATTCTCAAGGCCGATCATTTGATGGCGATGTTCAGGAGCCTTCCCGGCGTGAAATTGCCAGAGCCACGGGATGCCACAACCTATCCGGTTCAATCCATCATCGGAAGTTGGTCGAGCCAGACCAGCAACTCATTTACCACTCGGAAACCGGGGTTGCCCGGCGACTACAAACATCGGATCAACGCCGTGCTGGCCGAGGCGCGACGTTCTTTGGTCGTCGTGGTGGCTACAGAATAATTTGATATGCAATCAATGATGATAGTGACAGGCATCGCAGGATTCCTGATCGTATGCGGACTGGGCCTGATGATGGGTCGTCCGCTGGACGAATCGCTCACAGGCGCAGCAATCGCAGCCTTTGCCTGCGGTTGGATTGGTCGTTGGTGGATTCGTCTCTGGCAATCCAATCTCCAACAAGCGATGATACAACAGGCGCAAGAAATTGTTCCCGAGACGAAATCCGAAGTGACCGTCCCTGCCCCGCTCCCACACAAGGCCCGTAGCTGATAATCCATGTTCACGCGATCGCCCATTTTAGCAAGCGCACCGCCGGCAGAAGGTGGCGGAGCGACGCTTGTTACCCGCGCAGCGCGGACTTATCACAAAATGTCGCTGAACGATTTTACAGAAGAGCAGTTGTTGGAGAATTACGCGCCGATCATCAGCCAGATGGTGAATCGGTTTGCGCCGCTGGCACAGGTGGCGGTCGATACAGACGATCTTCGAAGTATCGCCTGCCTCTCGCTCATACAAGCGGCGCATTCATTCGATCCAGCGCACGGCCTTTCGTTCGAGATTTATTGCCGGATGCGGATCCGCGGCGCGATTCTTGATGAATTGCGCAAGTCGCAACCGCTTTCCCGCTCGGTTTATTCGCGTCGGCGCGAGGTGGAACAGGTGATCGAATCGTTGCGTGAGGAAAAGAGTCGCCAACCGACGGAGGACGAAATTGCGACGCGGCTCGGTGTGACATTGGATGCGTATCAGCGGCTGCTCGAAGCGCTGCGGCCCGTGGTTTTCATCCCGCTTCATCAAGCGATCGAGGGCGATGCGGAGTATGGAATCCGCGCGGAACATTTGAGCGACCTCACTCAGCCGGACCCTTCAGATCACGCTGGCGCCAAGGAATTGCACCAGCTCATCCGGGAAAGAATTCTGCAATTGAACCAGCAGCAGAAGAAAGTTTTGACCTTGTTTTATTACGAGGGATTGCGCATGAAAGACATCGCCGAATTGTTGAATGTGAGTGAATCACGGATTTGTCAGGTTCATACGGAGGCGATGCTTTCGCTTCGGTCGTATTTGCGGCGCAAGGAACAAAAGATTTAACCCACAACCCCACTAACCTATGTTTGTCATCATTGGAATTGTCTTCATCATCGGCTGCGTCATCGCCGGTTTCACCATGGCTGGCGGCAGAGTGGGCGAATTGTTTCACGCCTCCGAATTGATTTCGCTGGGCGGCATGATGATCGGAACTCTCATCATCATGTCCCCCATCAAAGTGCTCAAAGGGGTGATCTCACAATCGCTGGGCACATTGAAAGGTGCGCCGTATTCCAAAGCCGATTATGAGGAGTTGATGAAATGTCTGTACGAGCTGTTCTTGATGGGGCGACGCGGCGGAATGATCGCACTGGAAGAACACGTGATGAATCCCGAAGGGAGCAGCCTTTTTAAGAAATACCCCAAGTTCCATGCCGATCATCATGCGATTGAATTCTTGTGCGACGGCCTCAAACCCATCGTCGATGGCCGAATCAAACCCGATCAACTCGAGCCGCTGATGGATTGCACACTGCACGTCATGCACGAAGAACATCACGCGCCCGTGGCGGTGCTCAACAAAGTGGGCGATTCGATGCCCGCATTCGGAATTGTAGCGGCCGTGCTCGGCATCGTGATCACCATGGGTAAAATTGGTGGCGACACCGCCAAAGTCGGCGGCAGCATCGCGGCGGCATTGACCGGCACCTTCCTAGGAATTTTCGCCTCGTACGGAATCATCGGCCCCATCGCGATGAACTGCGAATTTGGAGGTCACGCTCACCTCAATTATCTCAAATGTATCAAGGCTTGTGTCATCAGCTTTGCCAACGGCATGCCGCCGCTGGTGGCTGTGGAAGTGGGCCGACGCACGTTGGAAGGGGATTTGCGTCCTTCTTCCGCCGAGTTGGAAACAATGTTGAAGACGCTGAAGTAACCCAAGGATTAATTATGGCAGGTGGCGGTGGTGCATGGAAAGTAGCATTCGCGGACTTTGTGACCGCGATGATGGCCCTATTCATGGTGCTTTGGATCATGAACCAGGATGAGAAAATCAAGGGCGAGGTGCAGCGCTATTTCAAGACGCGCTATTTCTCGGCCACGACTGAATCACCGACCATTATCCCGACCAAACACGTCGATTTGGTTCACTCCAAAAAATCGATCTTTGACAATGCGTCGTCCGTTCCTCTCGACCAAGTCCGGCGGTTGAACGAAGATCTCGTCAAGGCATTCCAGCAAACACCCAACATCGTCGATATGAAAACGATGAAGATCGAGATGAGCGACGAAGGGATGCGCGTCAACTTTTTCGACAACCCCGATCGCCCCATCTTCAAAGATGGTTCTGAGGAAATAACGGAGTATGGCAAACTGGTATTTCAAACTGTGGCTTGGAACGTCGCGCGCTACTCCACCACGGAACTGGAATTGGAAGGCCACACCAGCTCGGCCTTCAAGCCCACCGAAGGTCGTGATGCTTGGGATGTCTCCTCAAGACGTGCTCTGGCTGCACGAAAACAACTGGTTGATGGCGGTGTGAAAGATCATCAGTTCAAAAAAATCGGCGGCTTTGCCGGAACCGTCCCCGTCAAAGGCCGCGACCCTAAAGACCCGCAAAACGCCCGCGTCACCATCATGATTCGCGCTGGGAACAACGGCTAATCGTATGCACGGAAAATTCGTTCCATTCGCGGGCATACCGGTCAAAGTTGGCACATCCACTTTCATCAGCACCACATTCAACGCGCCGGTCAAACCCGGTGAGCCAGCCACCGTGGTCACCACAGAACAATACGATTTGCCCGGTAAGATTCGCCAGGCATTGGCCGCTCTTCCAGGAATGGCAGACAACGATGCCGAATTGAAAAAAACGACCGACGCACTTCAATCTCTTTTTCAACAGTCACCCGCGCGTCTGGCATTGCCGAGCCTCAAGGTCCAAGCCGATCCGGCAAAAATCGAGAGCAAGAGTCCCCCGGCAATTCACATGGAAAAAGAGGGTGACCGCGTCTCCCGCATCAAAGTGAACTGCACCTGCGGAGAGACTATCGTGCTGGATTGCACGTATTAGTCCCCTTCCCCGCCCGTTTCTTGGCATCACGACTGCTATGTTTCAGCGGGAGCGTGTTGTCACGCCACCCCGATAAATTATGGAAGGTGTATCAGGACTTGCCTCGGGCTTCGATTGGAAGTCCATGGTCGATCAGCTCACGGAGATCGAGCGCATGCCACAGCGCCGCCTCCGCGTTGAACAATCGACTTCAAATAATCGTAACGGCATCCTCAACGAGGTTTACAAAAACCTTGTCACCTTAGGTGAGAAATCAACCGCGCTCAGTTCCACTTCGCTTTTCGATTCACGCACAGCGGCTTCATCCAACACCAATGTGACCGCCACAGCCGCCAGTGGCACAGTAACCGGTAGTTACCGTTACGAAGTCTATCAACTGGCCACTCCTTCACAGCAAGTCGGCGGTTCAGATGCCGGCGCGGCTGTCACCGCTTCGGACACACTTGCGAGCAACAACTATTCAATCCCTGTCACTGCCGGAACCATCACCGTAAACGACAAACAAATCACGATAGCGACGACGGACACGCTCACCGGCGTGCTCAACAATATCAAGACGGCGGTCGGCGGCACATTTGATTACACGGTCAGTGCCGACAAAATCACGCTCGACACGGGAAACTCGGGCACAGCACTCGTGTTGGGAAGCAGCACGGACACGAGCAACTTTTTCTCCGCAAGCCGACTCGTCAACAACGGCACACAAGCCACCACCAGCACACAGAAAATCGGCGGACTGAATAGTTCGAGTACGATTGGCACAGCCAAGTTCACTGGCGGCACCGCATCGGCAGCGAGCAGTTTTACGATCAACGGCGTCACGATTTCTTACACGGCCACGACCACAGTTGCCGACATGCTCTCGGACATCAATGTTTCGCAGGCGGGAGTCGTGGCCAGCTATGACCCCGTTCAAGATCGATTCACATTGATCAACAAGAACGATGGTGACCAAGGCATTTCGCTTACAGAAACGGATGCCACGGGTTTCTTGACGATGGCCAAATTGACGACCGCCGCCGCCGGCACGCTCAACCGCGGCCAAAATCTTCTCTATCGCGTGAACGATGGTGATATGCTCTCAAGCAGCAGCAACACCATCACGTCCAACAGCTCGGGAATTGCGGGATTGGAAGTGCGCTCCACGAAAGGCAGCGGTGCCAGCAAACTCTCTTCTTTAGATACTTCAACTGACATCTTGTCCGCTACAGCTTCGCACGGGTATGTGACGGGCGAGATGATCCGTATGCATGCCTTGGGTACAGCGCCCGCCGGGCTGGACACTTCCACCACGTACTATGCGCGGGCATTGACGAATAATACTTTCACGCTGCACACGACGGAGGACAACGCCAAGAACAACGCGGGCGTTGTGAATATCACCGGCAGCGCGACGGGCGATGTGTATTTTATGGGCACATCGACCGTGAAATCCACAATCACCGTGGCGGCCGACAACGACAAAATCAAGAAGGCTATCACCGAATTCGTGGATCAATACAACAAGGTGCAATCCTTCATTGAAATCCAAAGTGCATCGTCCACCAACTCCGATGGCAAGGTGACGCAAAGTCCCCTTGCGAATGAATCGATCGTCCGCGAAATCGCCTCGAACCTCCGATCAAACACGACCTCAGAAATCACCGGCCAGACTGGAACCATACTTCGGCTCGACAGCTTGGGTTACGAAACTGGCGGCTATAATAATCAGGTGACGTTGAAGACCTCGACGACACTCGACACTGCGTTGCGCGATTCAATCGGCCAGGTGAAAAGCCTTTTCACAACGGCCACCACCGGATTGGCCACGCGGATGAACGCTTATCTGACCACAGTGAGCGGCGAGACGGGTTCGCTGGTGGAACGGCGCTCGAACTTGTCCAAGCAGGCCACGTCCATCGACACACAGATCGCAGAAATGGAAAGGCGCGTTCAATCCAATCGCTCCATGCTCCTGCGCAAATTCAACGCGATGGAGCAGGCGCAGGCCAAGTCAAACATGCAAATGCAATTTATCGCTCAAAAATTCGGCTAAAAATAATCCATGAAAAACACTCTCAGACTTCTTTCTTGCGCGGGAATGGCACTGCCTTTGTTCCTGGCAGGTTGTGCCACACTCGAAGATGCGCTCGATCCTTCCACGCTCGGGCCATTCCACACGGTTCAAAATTACAAGCTCACTGGCGGCCAGTTGCCCGATGCGTTGCGACGTGTGGCGGTGGTGCCGCTCTTGCCGGCACGTGGCAGCAGATTGGCCGAACACGGCGCTGAACATCTTCAGTCCGTGTTGACGGATGAACTCAGCCGATCAGGATTGTTCAGCATCCTGACGATCACGCCTGAAAAACTTCATGGATTGGTTGGCCAGCGAGGTGTGAGGGCGGAGGAACCGTTGCCGTTCCGATTTCTTGAGACGCTCAAGTCCGAAACAGAATGTCAGGCGGTGTTGTTCTGTGAACTGTCCGTTTATCAACCTTACCCGCCACTTTCAGTCGGCTGGAAATTCCACCTGTTCGACATCGCCACGGGAGAAATGTTGTGGTCATTCGATGAAGTATTTGATGCTGGAAAACCGACGGTGGCCAATAGCTGTCGCCGATACACGCGCCAGTCTCGCCTCACTTCAATCCCCGCCACTCGTGAAGGATTGGTCATTGACTCTCCATCAGCCCTTGCCAGATATGGTCTTGACGAGGCGATTAACACCATGAAAAGAAAGTCGAAAGAAAGTGCTAATGTTGTTAAGGAATCTGTCGATACTACTTCTACTAGGTAGCAGGTAACACGAAGCCAGTGGCTTCAACATCCGACAAGAAACCGGATGCAACGGAAAACAGAATAGATTTTAACTAGTTGGTTATGAGAGAAGTTAGTCTCAATACGACAGGTCAGGCGCAAAGCTCACAAAGAGTGGGCAAGCCGCAAGTGATGCAGCGTGGCGAGGCGGCTCTCATCGCACCGACGGACACGATTGAAACCAACATCTCCCCTTCGCCGGATTTCGTGAAGGCCGAAGCGGATAACGAGGCTCGCTACGCCGCGACGAAGACACGGTTGCAGAAACTCATTTCATCGAACGATTATCCGCCGTTGGAAATTATCGATAAGCTTTCCAAGATGTTGGCGCTACCAGACTCTCGGGAATCTTCAGAGCAGAGCGGCAAATAGTTCACACTCGTCTTTTCACTTCACTTAGTCAGGCACGGTTTCTGCTGAACTCAGTTGATGCTTGCAGCAAGAAAGTTTGACACTTATCGGACCACAGCGGTTCAAACCGCCACGCCAGGCAACCTGTTGTTGATGTTGTACGATGGTGCCAATCGTTTTTTGAGCACCGCCATCGATGCCTTTAAACAGGAGGATCCGCTCAAGTTTAATCTGGTCATCCACCAAAACATCACCAAAGCCCAAGCCATCATCTGCGAGTTGCAAAGGGCGTTGAGGCCAGAAGGCGCGGGAGATCTGGCAACCAGTCTGACCCAGCTCTACGATTATTTCAATCGCCGACTTCAGGAAGCAAACGTGAAAAAAGACAAAGAAATGATTGAGGAAGTACGCAGTCGCATGAGCGATTTGCGCGATGCTTGGGCTCAATCATACGCGAAGATGCTTCAAGAAAACGCTCCGAAAACCGACGCGAATTCAACGCCTGCCACATTTTCTGCCACGCGATGAAGCCCGGACTCGACATCTGCCAATTGCATCCCACCGCACTGATGCTGCGCGAATGGAAGCGACTGACATTGGCGGAATCCAGAGCGATTCAATTGCAAGATTGGGATGAAGTCCAACGCGTGCAGGACACCAAGGCGCAACTTAAAGCTGAATACGAATCACTCGCTCCCAATCATCACGATGCACAGTATCGCCAAGAGGCGAACGAAGTGATCGCACTCGAAAAAAATAACTGGGATTCTTTGTCACGATCCCTGCAAGTCACCCGCGCAGAGATCGCAAACGAGGACAAATCCATTCAGAATATCCAACAGGTGCACCGGGCTTATGGCAGCCAAAATGGCAGCTATTGGCAGTAGTATTCCTGAGTCTGCTTCACGCTCGATTTCGTCCAAAAGTGGCAGTTTTTTCCTGTTTCGCGTTAGAAAACCCGCGCTTCAGTTTGTCGACTGGCTTCACCTCTTTCCCAAATCGGGACAGGCTTCTGCCAATGCTCGCATGGACAGCCCACATTCCTTGAATTCAAGCAGGTTAAGGAATTTTGAACCCAGAGCAACCGAACGCATGGCATGTCATCTGCTCTGTAACTACGACGATGAATGTCAGCCTATTCCAAGCAGCCGCCGCGCTCGAAGCAAATATGCAGCGGCAACAGATGATCGCCGAGAATTTGGCGGCTTCGTCCGTGCCTGGATTCAAGAAGCGCGACATGGCCTTTTCGGCGGTGCAGGCCAAAATGTTCAACGGCGCGCTGGACGAAGCTTCGAAGCGTGAATTGCAATTCCTGATGCCCTCGTTTCAATCGCACGTCAACTTTTCGCAAGGCACACTCCAGCCGACCGGAGTGAGTTCTGACATCGCGATTGATGGCCCCGGCTTTCTCGCCGTTCAAGGTCAGAACGGCCAGACTCACTTCACACGAGACGGCACACTTCGTCCGAATCGCGACGGCGTCTTGTCAACGAAAGAAGGTCTCCCTGTCCTTGGAATTGGCGGCCCGATCCAACTCGATCCCAACAACGCCAATCCTATCTCTATTTCTACTGGTGGCGATGTTAGCCAAGGCGGTTTGCCACTCGGCCGGATTCGCTTGGTGAATTTCGATGAACCCAGCAAACTCCAATCCGTTGGCAATGGATATTTCAGTGCGGGCACGATGACGGCGCGTGAAGCGGATCCCGCCAAGACATCGCTACGCCAAGGATTTTTGGAAGGCGCCAATACCACTCCCATGCAGGAGATGGCTGAATTGATGCAAACCATCCGCCATTTCGAAGCGAATCAACGGCTCATGCAAATGCACGATGATCGCACCGGCAAGATCATCCAAGAACTCACATCCACAAACTAACGAGGACAAACCATGATACGCGCACTTTACACCTCCGCTTCCGGAATGCAGTCGCAGCAGATGAATCTCGATGTCATCGCCAACAACTTGGCGAACGTCAACACGACGGGATTCAAGAAAAGCAAAATCGAGTTTCAAGATTTGCTTTATCAGACCGATCGTCTGGCCGGATCCGAACAAGGCGCTGGAAACCGCGTCCCATCCAGTTTGCAAGTCGGTCATGGCGCCCGCCCAGTCTCCACCTCGATGGTCTTCACCACCGGTGAACTTTATCAGACTGGTGAACGGCTCGATGTTGCCATCGCTGGCAATGGTTTCTTCAAAGTCCAGATGTCCGATGGAACGAATGCGTTCACGCGCGACGGCGGATTCAAACTCGACAGTACCGGCAAAGTGGTCACCAACGACGGTCTGACTGTTCTCAGTTTTGCAGGCATCACAATCGATGCGAACACCACACAGATTAACATCGCGCCCACCGGCCAGGTCACCCTGCAAAAGGGCAGCGCCGCGCCGACGCTCGCCGGCACAGCCATTCTCTCACGATTCTCAAATGCTTCCGGCCTGCAAACCATCGGCCGCAATTTGTACAAAGAGACCCCTGCTTCGGGCACAGAAGAAACCGGTGAGGCATCCGCAAACGGTTTCGGCGAACTCGCGCAAGGATTCCTCGAATTGTCGAACGTCAAGGTCGTCGAGGAAATGGTCAACCTCATCAAGGCGCAACGAGCCTACGAAATCAATTCCAAGTCCATCCAGGCCGCCGACGAAATGATGTCGATGAGCAACAAACTCCGTGGCTAATTCATGAATTGCCTCTCCACCATAATCGCACGCGCGCTTCGCATCAGTCTTGCGATGGCCAGTGTTTTCGCTTCATTGGCGATAGAAGCGGCCGCAGCCAATCTGACGGCGGCGACTCCCAAAATCGCTGAAAGCGAAATCCTTCAACTCATCCAAGCCAAATTGCAGGCCACATTGCCAGCGACCGCAGGCGAATTGCAGATTGAACCGGCTAGACCACTGCCCTCCATTCCAGCACTCGCCAACAATGATTGGGAACTCAAAGTCACCCAAACCCCCATCAATTGGCCCTGTTCCTATGTCAGCATCCGATTCCAAATCGTGAGCGACAATAAATCCGTCGGCGAATGGCCCGCCTATTTCAAAGCGAAACTCATCAAGCCCGTCTGGATCGTTCGCAACGCAGCAAAAAAAGATGACACACTCGACACGCTCGATCTGGCATTGGAAAAGCGCGACATCATCGACAACAAAATGGTGCTTTGGAATGGAACCGATCCCTCACCCAAACTGAGCCTGCTCCAACCCATTTCTCCGGGCACACTGCTTTATGAACGCTGTGTGAGATCCACTCCTGTGATTCGGCGCGGCCAAATCGTCACCGCCCTCTTCGAAATCCAATCGCTCAACGTGCAACTCAAAGTTGAAGTGCTCGACGACGGCGCCCCGGGCGATTTCGTCCGCGTACGCAACCGCGATTCGCGAAAGGAATTCCGCGGGAAAGTCGTCAACGACTCTTTGGTTCAACTCACTCCATGAACATGAAACAACCTTTACACATGCTCATCGTCGGCGGCCTGTTGCTGACGGCCAATACCCGTGGAGATTCGCTCTGGAGCGAAGGCTCCAGCCGAAGCGCTTTTTCCGATAAGAAGGCCAACGGCATTGGAGACCTCCTCAACATCATCGTTATGGAATCCAACGCGACCAAGCGCGATGCGCAGACTTCCACTGGCAAAAAGAGCGAGGTCGACGCCAGCGTGAGCAGTTTCCTTTATGGCACATCCACCGGCGGCAGCAGTTTTGGAAAGTACAAAGGCAGTTTTCCGGCGATGAAATTCTCCGGCGACTCTTCCTTTGAAGGAAAGGGCAGTGTGGAAAACACCGACAGCGTCAGCACACGATTCGGGGTTCGGGTCATCGATGTGTTGCCCAACCACAATTTCGTTGTCGAAGGCACCCGGCAAACGACCTATGCGGGCCAGTCACAGATCATCGTGCTGCGTGGCACTGTTCGGTTCGACGACGTTGCCGCCAACAACACCGCCTACAGTTACAACCTCGCCGACGTCAGCATCCGCTACATCAATACTGGCTCAGTTGCCGAAGCACAGCGCAAAGGCTGGTTGAGCCGTCTGTGGGACAAAGTCGGGCCATTCTAAATCTGATCCATGCAACGCAACTCCCCCATCACCATCCTCGCGCTCATCGCGGCACTCTCAGCAGCCACACTGCAGGCGGCCGAATCGCCTCGCGCCACTCTGCTTGATCAAGGCGGCGTGCGGATCAAGGACCTCACCTTTCTGCAAGGCGCACGCGACAACCAGCTTGTTGGATTCGGACTGGTCATCGGCCTCCAGAATACCGGTGACAAGGACACTATTTATTCCAAGCAGTCCATGGCAAACCTGCTTCAGAAATATGGCCTGACCGTACCGGCATCATCGGTCTCCTCCAAGAACATCGCTGCGGTGATGATCGTTTGCGATATTCCCCCGTTCGTGAAAAATGGTTCTCGCATCGACGTCCTCGTCTCGGCCATCGGCGACGCCACTTCCCTCACAGGCGGCGTGCTAGTGCAAACCCCGTTGATCGGCGCCGACAATCGGGTGTATGCCGTCGCTCAAGGTCCCGTGAGCAACAACGCACTGACGGCTGGCACAGACAACGCGACCGTCACGAAGAATCATCCGACCGTCGGCCAGGTCGTCGGCGGTGCGCTGGTGGAAAAAGAAATTCCAGTCACACTCGTGCGCGACAATTTTGTGGACATCGTCCTGCGTGAGCCTGACTTCACAGTCACTGCACGCATGGCCGAAGCCATCAACCGCAAATTCGTCCAATCTTCCCGCGCGATTGATGGCAACACGGTGCGAGTGCAACTGCCCACACTGTATCTGGCATCGCCGATCGATTTCATCGCGCAGGTACAGTCGATCGAAGTGACACCTGACTCGAAAGCACGCGTGATCATCAACGAGCGTACCGGCACCATCGTGGCCACGGCGCGAGTGCGAGTCTCCAGTTGCGCGATTGCTCACGGCAATATTGTGGTGACGATCGCCAAGAGCGCGGATGTTTCGCAGCCCGCGCCCGCCTCGACTGGCGGCAGCACGGTCGTCATTCCAGCAGACACAGTCACTGTGTCAGAAGAAGGTGGACCGACGCGACGGCTGACGCCATTCCGTGAAATGCCGACGGTGGAACAAGTGGCCACGTCGCTGAACGCGTTGGGGGTCTCCCCTCGCGACATGATGGCGATTTTCCAGGCACTGAAACAGGCCGGCGCGTTGCAAGCCGAATTGATCATCCGCTAACCATGCCCATGCCCATCACACAAAGCAGGTCGATGCAGCCACCGGTTCCGCTGGAACAATTGGCGAAGCATACGACGATGACCGAGCGGGAAAAGGTCGGTGAAGTCTGCCGCCATTTTGAGGCGATGTTGCTCCGGCAATTTCTGGGTGAAGCGAATAAGCCGATGTTCACTGAGTCCGGCGGCATGAGTCCGGCGATGAAGGGTGTTTATCAGGACATGATTGTGGATTCGCTCTCCGACCAGATCAGCCGTGCGGGCGGGTTTGGATTGGGCCGGACGATTCAATCTCAGTTAATTCCAAAAAACCTTGCAGAGGCTGTCAAAAAGCCCGTTGAAACAAAACCGTGAAACCTGAATTGGATAATTTGGTCGATGCGCTTCGGCTGGAGATGACCCAGTACGGAGAACTGCTGGCGCTCATGCAGGAGCAACAGGAACTCATCATCAGCCGCTCCGCGCAGGAGTTGTTGAAGAATTTGCAAAAAGTGAACACCCAGATGCAGCAGATTTCTGACGCGCGGGCGGCGCGCGAAAAGTGCCGCGTGGCGCTGGCCGGCACAGTTGGCGGCGGGAAGGAAATCTCGTTCCGCGAGATGTCGCAACGCTTGCCATCGGAATATCAGCCGTTGCTCGGAGCTTTGGTAGGGGAGATCAACAACCTCCTTTCCAATGTCCAAAAATGGCTTCGGCAGAATCACCTGCTTCTGCGGCGCTCCATCGATTTGATGCAGCACATCGTGCAACAGCTTTTCCCGGATGCGAGCACGCGCACGTACTCGCGCGGCGGAATGGTCACTCCGGTGACACCGCCACCGAGTTCATTGTACGAGGGACTCATCTAGGACGCATATGTCAGTAGGACTTTTAGGCACAATGGAGATGGCGCGGAATGCGATGCAGACCGCGCGACAGGGCACGGAAGTCGCCGGCCACAACATCGCCAATGCCAGCAACGAGACTTATGCCCGGCAGCGCCTCAAAGTCGAGACGGCCAGTTCCCTGCAAACCTCGGTTGGCAGCCAGGGTTTGGGAGTCAAGACGGCCCAGTTCGAGCAAATACGTAACTACGCATTGGATAAATCCATTACTATCGAGAAGGGCATCACCAGTTATCTCGACAACAAAGAACGTCTGCTCATTCAGGCTGAGGCCATGCTCGGGCAGACGATTGAGCGGCAGACCGCCGACCCATCGGGAGCCACTCAAGCTTACGGACTTTCCGAGGGGCTTTCCCTGTTCTTCAATTCCATGCAGTCGGTGAGCGCCTCTCCTGCTTCGCAACCGGAACGTCAACAGATGCTCTTTGAGGCACAGAAACTTTCGGATCGATTCAACCTCATCGACAATCGACTCGGCTCGCTGCGTGTGACCATCAACGATGATTTGAAGGATGCCAAATCTGAAGCCAATGAGTTGCTGAATGAGATCGCAGAATTGAGCTTGCGGATTTCGAGTGCCAATCTGGGATCTTCAGCCGTCTCCAATGAAATTTATGATCGGCGCCAGGGCAAGCTCGAAGAGTTGTCGCAAATCTTGAATTTCACCACCACCACGAACGACGTCGGTGCGCTGACATTGACCATTGATGGAACCAATTTCATCGAGGACTCCAACCAGACGGATACCTTGTCAACAGTGGACGGCGCCACGTTGGGAAACGGTTATGAATCCGGGATGCTTTACATCGCCCGAGCGCTGACTGGCACGGCGATCGTCCTTTCGAATGGCTCGGCCAAAGGGATCGCCGATGCGCGTGACATCGACATCAAAAACCTGCGCAGCGATATCAATTTGATTGCCGCCCGGCTCATCACTGAAGTCAACACACTCCACTCCACAGGATACGATCTTGATGGAGTCAACAATACAGCGCTGAAGTTTTTTGAAGGAACAGGATCAGCGAACATCAAGGTCAACACCACACTGCTCAACTCGCCACGCCGTTTCCAAGGCGCCGCAACCAATGAACCGGGCGACAACGGGATTGCTCTCGAAATGGCCCGTTTGCAATCGAAGGCATTCAGCGACATCGACGGACTGACCATACCCGAACGGTACGGCCAGATAGCGACTGGTTTTGGACAGACACTGGCCAATGTCCGTCTCAATCTGAACGACCAGCAATCACTCGAGGATTTGTTCCTGCGCCAACGCGAGTCCATCAGCGGCGTCTCGATCGACGAAGAAGTTGCCAACTTGATGGTCTATCAACGGGCCTTCCAAGCCTCAGCCAAACTCATCACGACCATCGATGAAATGATGATGGAAGTCATGGCGATGAAAAACTGATTTGAACTTCAATTAACCATTCCATGCGCGTCACCTCACAAAGTTTTCCGGCCGATCTGCGAGCCCAATTGCAGACGCTTTCCGAACAGCAGGTGGCATTGCAAAAGCAGGCGGCCACAGGCCAACGCATCCATACCATCAGCGATGATCCGCGCGCCATCCGCCAGACTCTCGAACTTCAATCCGAAGCGCGGCTGGTCGAACAGTACAAATCGAATATCACCAAAGTCCGCGAGTACGTGGATATTTCCTACGCGAATATCAGCTCGCTCAAGAAACTATCCGATCGCGCCGGCGAGTTGGCGACCCAAGTGGACAAAACCAAGGGCAAAGAAGCGCTTAAAGCGTATTCGATGGAAGTCAATCAGCTCATCGAAGAATCCGTCCGGCTCGGCAATACAAAACATCGCTCCGGTTTCTTGTTCGCTGGAACCAATAATACTTCCGCGCCATTCACTCCCACTCGCGATGGGAATGGCAAAATCACTTCGGTGGCTTACAACGGCAACGCGAAAACCATCACGGTCGATATCGCCGAGACCAGCAATGTGCCGGTCAATTTTGCGGGCGAAGGGGCCAATGGAATTCTCAAGAATTCCGACAGCGGAGCCGATTTCATCCGCCATCTCATTGACCTTCGCGATAAGATCGATGCCGAAGATTTCACTGGCATCAAAGGGACCTCTCTTTCCAACTTGAGAAAGGACGAGGAAAACTTCGTCAACAATTTCAGCCTGGTCGGATCCATCCAGTCGCGCATGGAAACTGCCTCAGCGATTATGGAACGCCGGTTGATGGCGCTCACACCGCTGATTTCCAACGAGTCCGACGCCGATCTCACCGACACACTTGTTCGACTGAACGAGCTGCAAAATGTTTACACAGCCGCATTGCAAACCGGCAGCACGCTGCTGCGGAGTTCATTGCTCGATTATCTCAGATAGCGTAGAATCTCGCTATGAAGGACGACCCCACAAATCAACACGCGAGTCCAGCCATGCGCCTCGTTGCCTTCGCTGTTGTCGTCGCAGTTGCAAATGGCGTTCTGGGCGATACGGCCAATCTGTATTTGCCCAAAGGCGCGCCATTCAAATTGCGCTACCTGGGCGCGCCGAAATTGATTCTCGAACCGCTCCCTCCCCTGCCCATCGTGCCCGATCCACAGCCTGTCGGAAATCCGCAAGGCCCCGTTGCCGCCCTGCCCGATCTTCCGTCGCCCACAACACGATTTGAGGCCAAGACTGAAATCATTCAGGTGACGCCCGTCCCCGTCATTCCTGGTGGCGTGTTGAATCCAAACTTGAATTCCTCGGGCATTTCATTGTTGCGCTATTTCCCAGTCTCTACGAACGCAACGACCCTCATCGATCTCAATGCCCTGCCCTACTTTCAACCACCGATTCGCGGAAGCAAGGCCACTTACCAGAAATAATCGGTCATGCGCAACCTCATGAAAAACGACTTCGCACGATGCTTCTCAGCGTCGTTGCCTGTCTTTTTTCTGGCGACTCTCGGTGCGGATGAACCCATCAAGCCAGCTTCTGAACCGGCCATTGTCGGCAAGCCGAAGATCGAATACGGGCTGACGCTCGGTGATTTGGGCAACGACAAAATCCGTTTCATCCCGCGCACGCCGTACATCATCGCTCAAGATTTGGCTATTGCCGGAAGAATCGCGGGATTGACCGTTGGCCACAATCTGCTCGCAGACATCGGCACCAACAATCTCAAGCAATCCAAGGGCGACACCAACTCACCCCCCAGCATCACCGGAACAAATTCACCCGTGAGTAAAGCCAGTTGGGAAGGCGCATTATCCGCGCTGAAAGAATTGCTCGGCTCCGATGCCTCCGAGACTGTGAAGGACGAAGCCAAGAAGGCTGCGATCATCGAGTTGGTTCACGTCGCTGAACGCCACCACAAATACGAGGAGGCCATCCAATTCCTCGCTGAATACGCTGCGCGTTACACACAGGATCCAATCGTCGCCGAAGTGTTGCTCCGGCAGGGACATTTATTTCGCAAGCTGAACAAACCCGAGATGGCCATCAATCAGTTTTACGCTGCGCTCAACGCGGCTTCGCGCCTCAAAGTAGTAAACCTGGCTCGATATCAGCGCATCGTCCTCATGGCACAGATTGAAATCGCCGATACTCACAAACAAGCCGGACAATTGGATGAGGCCATCGACCTCTACAAACGGCTGCTCAATAATCCATCGGAGGAATTGGATGAAGATCGCGTACGAGTCGAGCTAGTGCAGACACTGGGCATGGCCACAGCCGAAGCAGCGTATGAAACGAACCGACTGACGAATCGGCGAAAGGCGAAAGAACCCAGCAAGACTGAAGAGGAAGAATTCGCAGCCCAACTCGGCAAATTGGAAAAGGCAACCGAAGGATATCAGCGCGAGATTATTGCTCAGTGCGCCATCTTCCTCAAACAACTCTCCGAGTCCACGCTTTCATCGGGAACGAAATTCGATTTGCATCCGGAGTTTCTCTATCACAAAACACGCGCACACCGTGCGCTGGGCGAGCAGCCACAAGCCGAGCGTGGCTACGAACAGTTTCTACAGACAAACGAGAAGCAAGATCAGAAATCCATCTGGGCGCCTTGGAAAGCACGCATCGGCGTGGACATCGCCAATAATTATTATCAAGACGGCCGGTATGAGGACGCCTTGAAAGTTTATCAATGGCTACGGGTTGAATTGAAATCACTGGAAGACAATTTGAAGATTCTTCAGCAGATCGGCTATTGCCACGAGCGACTCAACCAGCTCGAATCCGCCATCAAGGTGTTTGATGAGATCATCCAAATTGGCAGCGAGCATCGCTCCTCGATGTCCCCTGCCCAGTTGCTCATCCTGGAAATGGCTCAACTGCGACGTTCCATTCTCGATCAGTGCCTGAAAAAGAAAACGGCTCTGCCAACGCCCGACCCATAACAAGTCTGGATCAATACTCATGGATGAGACACAACAAGCACTGATCGCAGAATTGAAACGTGAGCTGGATTCTCACCTCGCCCTGTGCGGAGAAATTCTCTCCACCGTTGAAAAAGAACATCAACGCCTCAAGTCCGGCGGCGTGGACAACCTTGTCGAATTTTTCAAAGGACGCGAAGGCGTGCTGGAGCGCCTCACACAAGCCCAGAAGCGAGTCTTCAGTTACAAGGCCGATTGGCTGGGTTTGCCCGCCACCGTGCGCGCCCGTCACTCTGCGATTGGCACGTTGATCCGACAATCACTCACGCTCATCACCCGCATCATTTCCTTGGATCGCGAGAACGAGCAATTGATGTTGCACCGCCAGCTCGTCCCCTCGCGACATTTGCCGGCCGCACAACGGCAGAATCCCAGCCTCGTTTCCAAAATCTACAGGAACAACGCCTGAGCGATGCCGGTCGAAAAGGTCATCCTGGTTGCTCAAGACGATTTCCTGCGCAGGGAAGTAGGTCAATTCATTCGCAGCAAACGGATCGACTGTGCTGCAGCGTCCAGCTTGCAAGAAGCGCACGACTACCTCGGCAAAGACAACTTCGATCTGATGTTGCTCGACGAAAAACTCGACGATGGTGATGGCGCTGAATTTCTCCGGGAAGTCAACCTGCGCCCCAACAAGCCGCTGGTCATCGTCATGGGCAAAGCCGGTTCAGTGGACCTCGCCGTCCGCTGCATGCGCGATGGCGCCTTCGATTATCTCCTAAAACCCTTTTCCAACGAACAGATCGAAGTCGTCCTCAAAAAGGCCGATCAATTCGCGCAAGTTCTCAACGTCAACCAATTCCTCACACATCAGGACAGCGAAGACGAAGAACATCAGATTCTTGGCCAATGCGAACCGACCGAACGACTGCGCAATTTGATTCGTCGCGTCGCGCAGACGGATGCGACCGTTCTCATCCAAGGTGAAAACGGCACGGGCAAAGAGCTGGTCGCGCGCGCGCTGCATCGGCTCAGTCCCCGCCGCGACGGCCCTTTCATCCGCCTCAACTGCGCCGCATTGCCCGAGAGCCTCGTGGAAAGCGAACTGTTCGGTCACGAAAAAGGCGCGTTCACTGGCGCCATCAACAAGCGCGAAGGCCGCTTCGAACTGGCCAACGGCGGCAGCATTCTGCTCGATGAGATCAGCGAAATATCGCCGTCACTGCAGGCCAAACTGCTGCGCGTATTGCAGGAGCGCGAGTTTGAACGCGTCGGCGGCAACCGCCCCATCAAGGTCGATGTCCGGGTCATCGCCACCACCAACCGCCACCTCGAACAGAGCGTCGTCAAAAACGAATTCCGGCAGGATCTTTATTTCCGACTCAACGTCGTGCCCATTCACGTGCCGCCGCTGCGCGATCGAAAGTCCGACATCATGTTGTTGGCCGACAAATTCACCACGCGATTTGTCCGCAAACACGGTGTGAAAGTGAAGGGGCTTTCGCCCGCCGCGATTGATGCGCTCAATAGCCATCCGTTCCCCGGCAACATTCGCGAACTGCAAAACATCATCGAACGCGCTGTCATTCTCTGCAACGACAACGAATACATGCAGCCCGACTTGCTCGGGTTGACAACCCCAGTTCCCTCCACACCGGCTCCTTCGCTTTTGCCCGTCGTTGCGGTTCCTTCGCCAGACACCAATGGAGCCCTCAAAGACGAAGGCACTCCAAGAACGCTCGCGCAAGTGGAACGCGAACACATCCTCAATATTCTCAAGCAGTGCGGCAACAACCGTTCCAACACAGCGAAGGCGCTCGACATCAATATCCGCACGCTCCGCAACAAACTCAGCGAGTACAATGCCGGCGGAACTGAAGAATGACCGTCTGTAATGCCGATGGATTCCCCCGACCTCTCACCAGTCGAGACGGCCGTGGATTCGGCCCAGCGCGCATTGGAATCGGGCGATACGGCGCAAGCACTCGCTGGTTTTCTGCGTGTCCTCGAACTTGACCCGCTTCATCCCGTTGCCAGTTTTTGGATAGGCAAAATCCTTTTGGCTGCCGGCAAGACTGAATCTGCTGCCGGTTATTTCCAGAAAGTCACCAGTCAGTCGGACCTGTTTATCGACGCGATGATTGATGAAGGCATCGCGTGGCAAAAACTTGGCAACGCAGAAAAGGCGCGCAACTGTTTTCAAAAGATCATCGAGTTCGAACCCCATTTTGAGCGGACGCAACTGCAGGCGATCAGCCAACTGACCTCAGCCAACGATGGCTCATCGGCCATCGAGCTTTGCCGACGAACTCTCTTAATTCTGCCCAGCTCCAATGCCATCCATCAATCGCTCGGTGTGTTACTGACCCAGGCGAAGAGATTCGCAGAGGCTGTCCGCGCTGCTGAAGAATGGGTGGCATTGTTTCCCGACGACCCCGCTGCGCTGATTCAGCTTGGAAGAGCGTTGCTGGCGGATGGACGAACTGCAGAGAGTCTCGCGCCGCTCAAACACGCTGTTTCCACGGCACCGAATAATACAGATGCGTGGATTAGCCTCGGTCTGGCGCAGCTTCAATTGAAGCAATGGACCGATGCGTGTAGCTCTTTCACATGCGCCGCCAAGTTATCGCCGGATCAACCAAAGATTCACAAAGCGCTCGGCGACGCATTCCAAAAGAGTGGCGATCTGAATGCAGCCATCCAGGCGTGGCGGCGCGCTGTGGAATTGGACCTTGAATTTGCTGACGCCTGGCAAAACTTGGGTTTTGGTTTGGAACAAATCGAGGCGATGGATGAAGCTGTGGCGTGTCATCGCCGTGTCGTGGAATTGCAACCCGCTAATCCTCACTCGCACCGGATTTTGGGGATGACGCTGACCTCGTTGCGACGCTTTGCCGAGGCAGAGAAATCCATCGCCCGCGCCTGCGAACTTGCGCCGACAGACCCCGAAGTTCGCTGGCAAAAGTTTTGCCTCATGGCTTTTCGAGGTGAGTTTCCGGCGGCTTGGGATGAAATGGAATGGCGGTTCGGGTTGAAATTGCGGACGACCCCGAATTGGAATTTTAAGCAACCTCAATGGAACGGTGAATCGTTGGACGGGAAAAAGCTGCTGCTTCATTGCGAGCAGGGATATGGCGATTCAATCCAGATGTTTCGCTATGTGCAGTTGCTGGCGGATAGGGGCGCGCAAGTGCTTTTATGGTGTCCGGAACCGCTGCTCCGGCTCTTTGCGGCGCAGTCAGGAATTGCGAATGCGTTCACGAAGGTGCTTCCGTCGTTGGCTTTCGATTTTCACTCGCCGATGATGAGCTTGCCGCGACTGTTCAAATCATCGCTCGAGACGATCCACTGTAAGGTTCCGTACTTATCGGCTCCGCTCCAAATGACAGCCGAATCCACAATGCGGAGAATTGGCATTTGCTGGCGCGGATCGATGTTGCAGCCAAATGATAAACGGTCATTGAAGCTCGATGCGTTGAAACCTCTCCTCGCCCAATCAGGCATTGAGTTTCACAGCTTGCAAATTGACGCCACTGCAGAGGAGCGGAAGCAGCTGGCGCATTGGGGTTGCCAAGATCATTTTGGTCAGTTGATTGATTTTGCCGACACAGCCCGATGGATTGACCAGATGGATGCGGTTGTTTCCATCGACACAGCCGTGGCTCATCTTTCCGGCGCGTTGGGTTGCAAAACCTGGTTGCTGCTGTCAAGCGGCAGTGACTGGCGCTGGCTCGATGGCCGGACTGATTCTCCTTGGTATCCGACAGCGACATTGGTTCGACAACTTTCTGGCGAGCCGTGGGCGGCAGTCATTGACCGCTTGGTTTCTCAGATTTCTTAACTTTGATAGTGAAAAGAAAACGGGCGGCACTTTCGTGCCGCCCGCTGTTGAATTCCGATAACTATTATTGCAGGAGACGCAGGCTGGACTGAGGCAGCATGTTCGCCTGTGCCAACATCGCTGTGCCCGATTGGACCAGGATGTTGAAACGGGAGTATTGCGTGCTCTCTTCGGCCACGTCCACGTCTTTGATACGGCTGACAGCAGAAGCGAGGTTTTCGCCCAAGATAGCGATTTGTTCGCCGGTCATGTTCAGGCGCTGAATCTGCGCACCTACACCTGCACGAGTCGTCGCATTAGCAGTGATTGCTGTTTTCAGTGTAGAGACAGCGCTTGTGACCACAAACGTGGTGGCCAAGACTGCGGAAATATCTGTATTAGCGTTAACTTTGGCATCGCTCAAATTGAACGTAGATCCATCTGAATCCAAGGTGACAGCCAAACTCGCCGTAGCGAACAAGCTCACACCATTGAAGTCTTTCTGGCCGATATCACTAATATACTTCTGCAACTCGAGAAACTCCGTTTGGTAGTTTGTCTTGTCGGCAGTAACCTTAGTGTTGTCCAAGGCGAGCGTCGCAAGTTCGCTCATACGATCGAGCGCCTTCGAAACCTTTGC
>CAMDOH010000025.1 GCA_945903605.1 Akkermansia muciniphila | reverse complement strand
AACGGTCGAAACCCGGGTGATGTGGTGAGCAGCACCACATCGGCACCGGACTCAAGCACCTTTTGATAGGCGTCCAGCCCGACGAACTGGCGCGTTTTCGGAACATTCAATTTGTCGGGATGATATTGTTTGAGTGATTCGAGTCCCTTATCGATTTTGTCCTGGAACACGTCGGCAGCCGCCCAGAGTTCGATGTTGCTGTCGGCCGACAACGCTTGGTTGGCCGCGCCGGTGCCGCGTCCGCCGCATCCGACCCAGCCGATCTTCAGCTTGCGACTGTCGGGTTTGCCGAAGGTGACGGTGGGAAAGGGGAGCTGCGAAACCAGCGCGCCCGTGGCCACAACAGCGGTGGAGTTTTTCAGGAATGCTCGTCGAGTGGGAGGAAGAGATTTCATGGGAATGGTGTTCGCGTTGGCGTGGTCAATGGTCCGGTATTCCGAGCGCGAATCGTCCGTCTGCTGCCGCCGCTTGACAAGCTAATTTGGGCTTGACGCAGCCAGTTGAGTTTAACCTAATCCGGCACTCTCGAACTTCGGGAGACACCAATCGTTATGCGTATGATCCTCAAAAACTGGCCACTCGCCTTTGCGTTGCTGGCAATCTTGACACTCCAATTGCCCGCAGCCGATGCGAGAGCACCACGAGTTCCACCAGTCCCGGATAGGCCGGCACATCAAGGCGGCGAAGCCAATCTGGTGCTGCCGGATTTGGAAGACACCAAATTGGCGACCTTCTTTGGCATGAGCGGTCACGATCTGCTCTTGTACGGGCTGCTTGTTTGCGCGCTGGGCTTTATCTTCGGACTGGTCATTTATAATCAGGTCAAGAATTTGCCGGTGCATAAATCCATGCGCGAAATCTCGGAGCTGATTTTTGAGACGTGCAAAACGTATCTCATCACGCAGTCCAAATTCCTGGCAATCCTGTGGGTGCTCATCGCGGCGGTGATCATCGCGTACTTCGGCTTCCTCACTCCCGATGGCCACGGTGGCAAGGGACTGGGCGCTTACAAGGTGGTCATGATTCTCGCCTGCTCGGTGGTGGGCATTCTTGGCAGTGTTGGCGTGGCTTGGTTCGGCATCCGCATCAACACCTTCGCCAACAGCCGCACCGCGTTCGCCGCGCTCAAGGGCAAGGGCTTTCCCTGCTACGGAATCCCGCTGATGTCGGGCATGTCCATCGGCACGTTGCTCATTTCTGTCGAGCTGATGATCATGCTCGCCATTCTCCTCTTTCTGCCCAGCGATTTGGCTGGGCCGTGTTTCATCGGATTTGCGATTGGCGAATCCCTGGGCGCGGCGGTGCTGCGTATCGCCGGCGGCATTTTCACGAAGATTGCCGACATCGGTTCTGACCTCATGAAGATTGTCTTCAAGGTGAAAGAGGACGATGCGCGCAATCCCGGCGTCATTGCCGATTGCACGGGTGACAATGCCGGTGACTCTGTGGGCCCGACCGCCGACGGATTCGAGACCTACGGCGTGACGGGCGTGGCGCTCATCACGTTCATCATGCTGGCCGTCCACGATTCGACCATCCAAGTCCAGTTGCTGGTCTGGATTTTCGCGATGCGCGTGGCGATGGTGCTCACTTCCATCGGCAGCTATTTTATCAACGACTGGTTCGTGGCCAAGCCGAGGTTCGGCAACGCGGTGAAGTTCAATTACGAAATCCCGCTGACCACGCTCGTCGTCATCACCTCGGTCGTGTCGATTATCGTCACCTTTGTTCTGTCCAAGCTGCTCATCCCCACCGTGGGTACTCACGCCGGCGCGGGCGACTTGTGGTGGCAGCTCTCGCTCATCATCTCCTGCGGCACGGCGGCCGGTGCCATCATCCCGGAAGTCGTGAAGGTGTTTACTTCCACCCATTCCCGTCACGTGCGTGAAGTGGTGACTTCATCCAAAGAAGGCGGCGCCTCGCTCAACATTCTCTCGGGTCTCACCGCCGGAAACTTCAGCGCCTACTGGCTAGGCATGATGCTGGTCGCGCTCATGGGCATCGCCTACTGGGTGTCGGGCATGGGCTTGAACGAAGCGCTGGGCGGCGGCTCCATCGGCATCACGATGGCCGGAGTGTTCGCCTTTGGTCTGGTGGCATTTGGATTTCTGGGAATGGGCCCGGTGACAATTGCGGTCGATTCCTATGGGCCGGTGACTGACAACGCGCAATCGATTTACGAGTTGTCGCAGATTGAAACCATTCCCAATGTGGCTGCGGAATTGAAAAAGGACTACGGCTTCGATGTGAATTTCACGATGGCCAAGGAACTCTTGGAAGAGAACGACGGCGCGGGCAACACCTTCAAAGCCACGGCCAAGCCGGTGCTCATCGGCACCGCCGTCGTGGGCGCGACCACGATGATTTTCTCCATCATCATGGAACTCACCCACGGCCTCACCAAAGACGTGGCCAATCTCGGTCTGACTTACGCCCCGTTCCTGCTCGGTCTCATCACCGGCGGCGCAGTCATCTACTGGTTCACCGGCGCCTCCATACAGGCAGTCGTGGCCGGTGCCTACAAAGCCGTCGAGTTCATCAAGCAGAATATGAAGCTTGAAGGCGCCACCAAAGCCTCGATGGAAGACAGCAAAAAGGTCGTCGAGATTTGCACGATCTACGCGCAGAAAGGCATGTGGAATATTTTCTTGGCGATGTTCTTCAGCACTCTGGCCTTCGCGTGCGCCGAGCCGTTCTTTTTCATCGGTTACCTGATCGGCCTCGCGCTCTTCGGTCTTTATCAGGCGGTGTTCATGGCCAATGCCGGTGGTGCGTGGGACAATGCCAAGAAAGTCGTCGAGACCGAATTGCGCGCCAAAAACACGCCGCTGCATGAGGCGAGCATTGTGGGCGACACGGTCGGCGACCCTTTCAAAGACACGAGCTCCGTCGCCATGAACCCCGTGATCAAGTTCGCCACGCTCTTCGGTCTGCTGGCCGTCTCGCTCGCCGTGGGTCTGGAACGCTCGACCTCCATCACACTGGCCGTGATTTTCTTCATCATCAGTCTGGTGTTTGTCTATCGCAGTTTCTACTCCATGCGAATCGCTGAGGGATCCAAGTCCTGATGCTTATTGAATAGGCCGCTCGCTGGGAGCTTCCAACTCGGATGATGACCGCCCGATCCATTCTCGTTGCGATCATTGTTCACAGCGTTGCCACGGCAGCCGACAACTGGCCGCAGTTTCGTGGGCCGGATGCTTCTGCGGTGGCGACCAATTCAAAAGTGCCCATCGAGTTCGGGCCGAAGAAGAATCTCAAGTGGAAGACGCCGCTATCGCTCGGCCATTCTTCGCCGTGTATCTGGGGTGACCGGATTTTTCTCACCGGACTGGATCAGGGTAAGTTGGAAACGATTTGTCTGGACCGCGTTTCGGGCCGCATCATTTGGCGTCAACCTGCGCCTGTGGAAAAGGTCGAGCCTGCTCATCGCATCGGGAGCCCTGCCGCGCCGACGCCGACCACCGATGGCGAACGTGTGTATGTCTCCTTCGGCTCCTTCGGTTTGCTGGCGTATAATTTCGATGGGAAGGAACAATGGCGGCATCCGATTCCAGCGCCGATCGTCGAATTCGGCACCAGCTCATCGCCCGTTCTTGCTGGCGACCGGCTGATCCTTGCCAGCGATCAGGATATGGGGTCGTTCATTCTGGCAGTGGATAAGCGCACGGGCAAAAAACTGTGGAGCACGCCACGGCCAGAATTCCGGCGCGGATTCGCCACGCCTTTTATCTGGAAGCACGATGGCGTGGAGGAAATTGTCCTGCCCGGTTCGCTCAAACTTGTTTCATATGACGCCGCCGATGGAAAAGAACGCTGGTCCATTCGCGGCATGGCGCGAGTGGCTAATGCTTCGCCCACGGCAGGAGATGGCCTGTTGTTCGCCGTGAGCTGGAATATTGGTGGCGATTCGGGTGATCGTCTCAAGATGCCGGCTCGTGCAGAGTTTTTCGCCGAACACGACAAGAACAAGGATCAGAAACTTTCGCTGGCAGAGTATCCCGGTGGGCCTTTCAAAGACCGGTTCACACAGACGGACGTGAATAAGGACGGCTTCGTCACGATGACGGAATATGAATCGATGTCCGACCAATTTGTGAAGGCAGAGAATTGCATCATGGCCATTCGCCCCGGCGGCAAGGGCGACATCACTGATTCGCACGTCGTCTGGAAACATAATCGCAGTTTGCCGTATGTCTCATCGCCATTATTCTTGAATGGCCGCGTGTACACAGTGCGCAGCGGCGGCATGGCCACTTGTTATGAGGCGAAAACGGGCACGGTCGTTTATCGCGATGAGCGGTTGGGCGTGCTGGGCGATTATTACGCCAGCGCCATTGTCGGCGGGGGTAAAATCTTTCTCGCCTCACAAAAGGGCACAGTCATCGTTTATCAAGCGTCGAGTGCGCCAGAAGTGTTGGCGATGAATGACCTCGGCGAACAGGTGATGGCCACCCCAGCCGTCGTCGCGAACACTCTATTTATCCGGACCGAAAAACACTTGATGGCTTTTGGTGAGTGAGCCGAATAGGGCGCTTTTCATCGTTGCGCGAATGAGACTACCATTTGGAGTGTTCCACGCCGTAGTTGGCCACTATCCATTGAAGCACACTTGATTGAGCGTTGACATGAATTCAGCGAGCCGATAGTGTGCGCTGGTTGTTTGCTCAGAGCCATTAGCTAAGGAGGCTGGTGGAGGGGCATTGATTCAAACTAAAAAACCTATGACTAATGGACAAAGTAGTGAAGGAAACGCACCCAACGCAAAACGCCTGTTATGGGCGGGCTTCATGGCCATTTTGGCAGCCGGCGTCGGCTTTGCCGTTCGTGGCGGCATCTTTGATAACTGGGGCAAGGAATATGGTTTTACGGGCGGCCAACTGGGCGCCATTGGCGGCGCAGGGTTAACCGGCTTCTGCTTCGGCATCATCATAGGTGGCGTATTGGTGGACAAACTCGGATACGGCAAATTGGTGATTGCCGCTTTTGTGCTGCACATCCTATCGGCGGTCGTGACCTTTGGTGCCAATTCGCCCGACAACGCCTTCATGATGCTTTCATTGGGTATGTTTATCTTCGCATTCGCCAACGGTAATCTGGAAGCGGTGGCCAATCCGCTCGTCGCCACGTTGTTTCCGAATAACAGGACGCATTACCTCAACCTTTTGCACGCCTCGTGGCCTGCTGGATTAATTCTTGGAACTGCGGCTGGCTGGGTTCTCGATGACAAAATGAAGGTGGGCTGGAAAATCCAACTCGCGCTGTATCTCATCCCAACAGTCATCTACGGACTGATGTTCCTTGGCCAGAAGATGCCCAAGAGCGAGGCATCCGAAAAAGGACTGGGTCTTGGGGAAATGTTCAAGGACGTTGGCATTCTGGGTGCGCTGGTCGTTTGTTATCTCCTGGCGCTTTTCTGCAACGTGCAGCTCGGCCTCGAACTCATGACCTCCTACACCATCGCCATTGTGCTGTTGGTAGCCGTCGGCTTCCTCACGCGAGCAAAGACACAAGTATCGACCGAGTCACTCGCCGCATTGGCCATCTGCACGCTGATTGCCGCATATTTCCAAACGGCGCTGGGCTTGCCCAAAGGATCCACGCTGGTCATCGGCTGCGCACTGCTACTCGGATTAGGAAGCGTGCTCCGGTTCTCGATCGGCTCATTCCTGCTCTTCACCCTGTTCATTGCCCACGGACTCGTTGGTGCTGTGGAGTTGGGCACGGATAGTTGGATTCAGAACATCACCGGCAACCTGTTCTCCTCCGAAGAGGGGCGTTATCTATTCCTCTGGACGAGCGTCATCATGTTCAGCCTGCGCTTCTGCGCCAACTTCATCGAGAAACAGCTCGGCCTTTCGCCCATCGCATTGCTCTTCGCCTGCTCCGTGCTCGCCGCGGTCGGCCTCCAAATGGCCAGCACGATGCAGACCTTTACCGCAGCACTCCTGGCAATGGGAGTTTACGCCGTGGGCAAAACGTTTTTCTGGCCCACGATGCTCGCCGTCGCCTCAGATCGATTCCCGCAAACGGGTGCCGTGGCCATCTCCATCATGGGCGGAATCGGCATGTTGGCTTCTGGACTGATCGGCTCACCCGGACTCGGCTACGCGAAAGATCGCTTCTCTTCCGAAGCGCTCATGGAATCCAATCCCGCAGTTTACAATCAGGTGAAATCGGCCAGCCCATCCAAGTTCCTCAGTTTTTCTGATGCCGTCGGACTGGACGGCAAAAAGCTCGCCGAAGCAAAAGAGGCCAAGGAAAAGACGGAGGATCAAAAAGCCATCGTCGCCGCAGACCAAGCTGGCGACCGCAAAACGCTCAAAGCCGACTCATTCATCCCGATAGCGATGGCAGGCATCTACCTGCTGTTGCTGCTCTACTTCCGTTCCATCGGCGGCTACAAGCCCGTGCACATCACCGGCGGTGATGTGAAGCATTAGGCAAAATCAGATCAAAAAAGAGGCGGCCCATTCGGGCCGCCTTTTTTGTTCACGTACAATCGAACAGAGAAATCAGTCTTCGCTGGCTTCGCCGCTTTTGCGCTCCCACTGGCGGCGGACTCGTTCAGGCAGTGAACTGTCCACTTTTGCATAATAGGTCTCCTCGCCGAACAGCGCGTCGGCCGCTTTGGCCAGCGCCACCGAAGGACGCACTCGGATTCGATCTCCAGCCTCAATGAAAATGGCTTCGCCGGTGGGTAGTCGCAGACAGAGGAAAAACGGACACCGTCCCGGATGTGCCGCCGCCAATTCGCGCGCGCGTAACAGGAGATCGGGAGTGAGATGCGCCACGTGCAGGCGCAGATGAACTTGGCTCGTGAATCGCGCCGGAGCCTCTTCCATCAAAATCAGATCAACCGGAAAAATCTTGGGACGATCATCGCCCGTCCCGACTTCACCAATGACGAACACCGCCTGATTGACTTGCAGCTTCTCACGAAACTTTTCGTAGTTCTCATTCGTGAAAAGGACATCCACCGAGCCTTCCATATCTTCAAGCGTCACCATCGCATAGGGTTTGTTTTGCCGTTTGGAAATGCCCTGTGTGACGGCTGCGATCAGCCCCCCGATGCGCGTCATGGTGCGGGGTGGGAGCGATTGCAGAGTCGTGGTTTTCGCCAGCGCGAATTGTTGGAGTATCGGTGCGTGCGGCGTTAGTGGATGGCCGGTCACATAAAATCCGAGCAGTTCCTTTTCATGCGCCAGCAATTCATGTTGTGACCATTCCGGCAACTGGCGGATGGAATCAGGCATCGGATTCTCCCGCTCTTCGAGCAAGCCGAACAGAGTGGATTGGCCGCGCGTGCGGTCTTGGGCGATGCTCGATGCGCGCGCGATCGTTCGCTCGATCTGCACAAACATCGTCGCACGGTTCTGTCCGAACCCATCGCAGGCACCGCTCTTGACGAGAGCCTCGAGCGTTTTCCGATTCAAGGATCGCGACTCGACTCGCTCGCAAAGATCGGCCAGCGATTTGAAGGGGCCACCCGCTGCGCGTGCTTCGAGCATGCTCGAAACGATTGCTTCGCCGATTCCCTTCACGGCAGCCAATCCAAACCGGATAGCCTGCCGATCGCGCACGGGTGTGAACATGACATCGCTCTCGTTGATGTCCGGCGCGAGGATCTCGACATCCATCGCGCGGGATTCGTTGATGAGCACACTCAATTTGTCGGTGTCCGCCATGTCGTTGGTGAGCATGGCGGAGAGAAATTCGACCGGGAAATTCGCCTTCAGATACGCCGTTTGATAGGCAACGATGGCGTAAGCGGCGGCATGGGATTTGTTGAATCCGTAGCCGGCAAATTTTTCCAGCAAATCAAATATCTGATTCGCCTTGGCCGCCGGGATGTGATTGATCTCGCGACAGCCTTTGACGAACACCTCGCGTTGCTTGGCCATTTCCTCGGCCTTCTTTTTGCCCATGGCACGCCGCAGCAAATCGGCGCCGCCGAGCGTGTAGCCGGCCAGCGACTGTGCCGCTTGCATGACTTGCTCCTGATAAATGAGCACGCCGTAAGTCTCGCGCGAGATCGGCTCCAGCAACGGATGTTCAAACTCGATCTTCACTTCGCCTTGCCTGCGCCGGATGAATTCTGGAATCAGGTCCATCGGGCCGGGGCGATACAACGCGATGAGCGCGGTGATGTGCTCGATGGAGCTGAGCTGAAATTTCCGGCAGAGATCGCGCATGCCGCCGGATTCCAATTGGAACACGCTCACCGTGTTTCCTTTGTTGAGCAGGTCGTAAGTCTTGGCGTCGTCGAGCGGAAGATTTTCGATGGGCAATTCGATTCCGCGTCCAGCGCGAATCATCTGGCAGGTGTTCCGAATGACTGTGAGCGTTTTCAGCCCCAGAAAATCCATCTTCAACAGACCCAAATCGCCGACCGGCCCCATCGCGTATTGCGTGACGATGGCGCCTTCGTTGTCGTGTTTGAGCGGCAGAATGTCTGCCAGTGGCCGGTCGCCGATGACGACTCCAGCGGCGTGGACGCTGGCGTTGCGGGTCAGGTCTTCGAGGACAAACGCGGTGTCGATGAGCTGCCGTGCCGCATCTTCATTCTCGTAGGCCGCTTTGAGTTCGGGCGATTGTTTGAGCGCTTTGGCCAGATCGGTTTTCAGGTCGGTCGGCACCATTTTCGCCAGTCGATCGCAATCGCTGTAGCTCAGCCCCATCACGCGACCGACATCGCGGATGGCCATCTTCGCGCCGAGTGTGCCAAAGGTGACAATCTGCGCCACGGAATCCCGGCCATATTTTTGGCGGACATATTCGATGACGTCAGCGCGGCGATCGTCCGCAAAATCGATGTCGATGTCGGGCGGGCTGATGCGTTCGGGATTCAGGAATCGTTCGAAGAGCAGTCCGTAGCGGATGGGATCCACGTTGGATATTTCCAACAGGAAGGTGACGAGTGAGCCGGCAGCCGATCCGCGCGCCACGCAACTGATTCCTTTCTCGCGTCCGTGTCGGACTAGGTCGCCGACGATCAAGAAATAACTTACGAAGCCCGTCTTCTCGATCACCTCCAACTCGGTTTGGAGGCGATCCATCACCACTTTCACCGCTGCTGCGGTGGCGGGATCGTCCAGTGAGGTCTGTGGAGTTGAGTCCGCCGGCGTGCGGTAAGTGGGGAGTCGAGTTGGGTCTTCAATGGTTTGCAGTTCGAAATCTCTGCCTTTGAATTTGGCGTGCAGGCCGTACCGGAGTCTCAATCCATCGCAGAGCAATAGGCGCAGGTAACCTTCGCGTGTGAACTGTTCAGGCGGGTGAAATACGGGGTAGCGTAATTTGTCGAATTCCAATTCGAGATCGCAACGCTCGGCCACTTCCAACGTGTTCTTGATCGCGTCGGGCACTTCACTGAACAGCGCTTTCATCTCCTCGGCCGATCGCAGGTAGTACTGCTGCTCGGCGTAACGGAGCCGACGTGGGTCGTCGAGCACGGTCTGTGTGCCAATACAGATGAGTGCATCATGCGCGGCGGAGTGTTCGCGCTCGACGTAATGAACATCGTTTGTGGCCACCAGCTTCAACCCAAAATCTTTTGCGTATTGAATGAGGTGCCGGTTGACGATGGCTTGTTCGTTGATGCCGTGATTCTGAAGTTCGAGATAGAAATTCTCCGCGCCGAGGGTTTGCTTGAACCAGTCAATCGTCGCACGCGCGCGATCGTGGTCTCCTTGTGCGATGGATCTCGGGATCTCGCTCATCAAACAACCGGAGAGAGCGATGAGTCCTTCCTTGTGTTGCTCCAGCAGTTCCTTGTCGATTCTCGGTTTGTAGTAAAATCCTTCCAGATGCGCCGCGGTGGTGAGCCGCGTCAGATTATGGTAGCCGGTCTGGTCTTTGGCCAGTAGCACGAGGTGATGATAGCCTTCTTTTCCCGGCTTGGTGTTTTTCCTGTCCAGCCGGCTTTCTTTGGAAACATAAACTTCGCAGCCGATAATCGGCCGGATGCCTTGTTCGCGAGCGGCTTTGTAAAAATCAATCGCGCCAAACATCACTCCGTGATCGGTGATCGAAAGGGCAGGGAATCGCAATTTGCGCGCGTGGGTGATCAGCTTGTCGATGCGGCATGCTCCATCGAGCAATGAATACTCCGTGTGCAGATGGAGATGAACAAATTCGGCGCGTGCCACATCGGCGGTGTACCGTCCGAATCGCGCCCGCGCAAGTGCAGAGGATTGGCGGGTGAGAGCTCACATGGCATTCATGCTTGATTATCGCGCCTTTGCTGACACGCTGCCGCAGTTCCAACTGCGCCTGAAAAGGTGGGAATCATCACAATGTCGACTGAACCGGATAATGAATTGAATTTGGATTCGCTCTTCCAGCCGGACTGGGCGCAATCGGCTCCGAGCAAAAATCAGTACGCGAACTTCAAAGGCGAAGATCCGTCGCGGAGTCGCAACCGCGATTTCCAAGATCGCCCTCCGCGTCGGGACCGCCCCAGTGCGCCACGTTCAAAACCCGAAGGTCGCCCATCCCACGGTGGTCCACGTCCCGATCGGCATCAGCAGGATCGTCCGCAATCCGGAGGCTCCGGAGAGCGCAGAAATTTCCGGGATCAACGCGAGCCAGCACGGGAATTGCCCGCCTTGGAATTGAAAGTTGAATTTCTGCCCGATGAAAGAGGACTCGAATCGCTCTCCAAACAAATCCGGTTGCACGGCCGCGCCTATCCGCTCTTCCAGATTTCGCAATTGATTCTCGACCGTGCCGAACGCCATTCGGTGATCGTGTCCACGATCAAGCTGCCCGGCGGCAAGACCGCCCAGCCGCTCTTTCTCTGTCAGCCGGATCTGTCGCTTTGGCTCACCGAGGAATCTGCCAACGCGCATGCGCTGAAGATTAACTTCACCAAATTTTACGCCGCCGAGAAAACCCAGATCGATCCACCCAAAGGCAACTTTACCTTTGTCGCTCAATGCGGCTTGAGCGGTGCATTGATTGGCCCACCGAATCATCACGGTTACCAAACCAGCCTGGTCAAAATTCATTCCGAACGCTTTTCACAAATGCCATTCGAAGCCTACAAAGCGCGCATCCGTATCGTGCGCGACGAGGCAGTCGTGAAACAATGGATCGACGAAATCTCATCGAGGATTGAATACAACTGTCTGGAAATCGAACCTGCAGAACGACTGAAAACCCGCGCTGAAACAGAAGCGCATTTCCGCCAGCATCACCTGTCGAAACTTGTCGCTTCGGTGGATCGTCACGTTTACACCGGCCCGGCATCGCGCGCATTGCGCGAGCCAGCCGCACTCGCGCAGTTGATCCGATTCAACTACGAACAGAACTGGCGCTTCCCAATCCAGCTTTCGACTCATCTCAGCCGCTCCTTTACCAACCACGGCCTGCATTTTTTCAAGGTCAACAAGACGGTCGTCCACGTATCCGTCGCGCGTCCGCATTATTTGGATTTGAGCGAAACGCCGGTCTCTGAAAGCGTGCGGAGGTTGGTCGAATTTATTGAGGCGCATCCTCAATGCACTCGCCGGCAGATTCTCGAAGCTCTCGCCGTCGCACCGTCGGCAGCCCCTGTAGCCGTTGCCGCGCCAGAGGCTCCGGCTGTGACTGAAGCTGCGGTTGCGGCGCCACAGCATCCGACGCCTGCCCAGACTTTGGTCATGACCGATCTGCACTGGCTGATCCATCAGGGTCACGTCATTGAATTTGCCAGTGGCCACATCGAGACTGCCAAGAAGCCGCGTCCGAAACCTGAGCCGGCCGCGCCCGCAGCAAAAACTTCAACTCCGGAAGCAGCTGCCTCGGCCCCCATCGTAGTCCAAACAGAAGTTCCCGCAGAACCGCAGCCGCAAAACCCATGAGCCAGCACACACCCGATCTCACTAAGCAGAGTCCACGCAGCGCCCGCGTTCGTCTCGGCGGCTTCGTCATTCTACCTCGAATGCTCGACAAGGGCCGCGCTGAACTGGCCGGTAAAAACGGCGAGTATCATTTCAATTGCCCGCTCGATCAGCACTTCCTGAAATTTGCGGGAATCGAGGCGGCGCCATTACTGGCGGAATTGAAAGCGGGCAAGGGCGACGGTGAAATTCTGGACTGGATCCACGAACACTCGACCACACGGTTGGCGGCGCACGATATCATCGCTTGGTCCAGCTACCACGAAGGCCGAGGCCCATCGGAGTTGGGGCAGCGGGAATATTTTCACGATATCCACACCCAGGTCGCGCCGCACCGAAAAGATGTGTCGACGTGGTTTGAAATCCTCGATGTCGACGACTACGTGAGCTACGGCGGCAAGGCTTAGTCCGCCGCGCTCAGTTTTCGGATCTGATCGAGCGAGAAGATTCCCGTGCTGTGTCCGTCGGCCCAGTACACTTGGAGTCCATAGGTGCCCACTTCGGCCAATCGCACTATTTCAAACGAGCGTTGAGAGAGCGGCTTTTCCGGTCCTTTGTGCAGCACACCCATCACGTCTGTTTCGCCCCGGCATGAAGCGCACGGGCAGGCACGCCGCAGCGCTGGTAACTCAACAAACGACTCCGCGCCATCAGTCCATTTGAAAGCCAGCGCACCGCCAATGACTTGAATGCTCTCCGCTCGCACAACGACCTCATACGGTTTTTGTCATCGGATTTCAAGCCAGCCAACGACAGGAGGGTCAATTATAGTTGTGCCTAATTTTAATTGTTGACTCAATCTTCAGCGCAGTTACCTTGTCGCCGCTATATGAATGAGACTTTATTTGGGTCGATCCGTCTGCGGTGCGCTTTCCGATTGGGTTTGCTTGCGTTTCTAGTGGCTGGCTGGCCGCTCATTGGTGCCGAGCCGATTCGTGTGACTGCGACGACGACGATGGTGGCTGATCTCGTCCGGCAGGTGGGCGGGGACAAAGTGAAGGTCGAGGCGTTGATGGGGCCGGGGGTGGATCCTCATCTCTACAAGGCCGCCGCTTCGGATGTGGCCAAACTCCAGCGTGCCGACGTTATTTTTTATTCGGGTCTGTATCTCGAAGGGAAAATGGATGATTTGTTTTCGAAGTTATCGAAAACCAACAAGCGTGTTTACGCGGTGACGGCATCCATCCCGCGTGAAAAACTTCTCATGCCCAGCGAAGCGGGTGGGCATCCGGATCCGCATGTGTGGTTCGATGTGCGATTGTGGGAGATGTGCGTGGATGAAGTGGTGCGCGGCCTTTCGGAAACGCGGCCGGCGTTGAAGGCAGAATTCATCGCGCAGGGAAAAGTGGTCCATGAAAAGCTCCGCGAACTCCACGAATGGTCCGTCAAAAAGTCTGCGGAGATTTTAGAGTCACGCCGGATCTTGGTGACCAGCCACGATGCCTACAATTATTTCGGGCGCACCTATCGGTTTCAAGTCGTCGGCCTGCAGGGAATCTCAACTGTGACCGAAGCTGGCCTGGCCGATATGGCCAAGCTTGTGGATTTCATCAAGAAGAACAAAGTGAAAGCTGTGTTCGTCGAGTCCAGCGTGTCGCCAGCGACGATCCAACGGATCAGCCGCGACTCCGGCGCGCGCATCGGCGGCGAACTATTTAGTGACGCGATGGGCACTCCCGGCCAGATTGAGAACGGCTACGATCTCGGCACGTATGAGGGGATGATCAAGCATAACCTCACTACGATCGTGGACGCGCTCAAGTAGGGCAGGGTGTCAGATCGCCTCCATTCCAATTCATGAAATCAATCCCCACAATCATTTTCATTTTGCTGCCATTGTTGAGCGCAGCGCATGAAACAAACAATCGCAGTTACATTGCCGGCGAAATGGTGCCACTGAGCGAAGGTAACCAACGCAGCTATTTGCAATTCGTCGCACTGGCCGCTGTGCCAGCGCCCGAATCCGACAAGCGCCAATATCATTTCTTCAAGCCGACACCCGACTCGTTGCTCCGCGAGATGAGCACCGATCGCCCGGATAAAACTGAGAGCGCCTACACGGTGGACGCCGGCCATTTCCAAATCGAAATGGATCTGGCCACTTACGGATACGACAAGCGCAATACTGCTGGCGATGGCAATGTGGTGCGCGTTTGGGGTGTCGCCCCGGTGAACCTGAAGGTCGGCCTGCTCAACAACGTGGATTTTCAACTCATGCTTTCGACATTTAATATTGAACGCACCTCTGCGCCTGGAGCCGGAGTCACCAAGAAACGCGGATTTGGCGACATCACCACGCGCCTCAAATGGAACCTGTGGGGCAATGATGGCGGCTCCACAGCACTGGCTCTCATGCCCTATTTCAAGTTTCCGACCAATCAGGATAATCTCGGCAACAATACAATCGAAGGGGGACTCATCGTTCCACTCGCCGTGGCATTGCCTGCCGGTTGGGGAATGGGCGTGATGACCCAGCTCGACATTTTGCGCGACGAAAATGCCAGCGGGCACCATCCTGAATTCGTCAACACCATCACCTTCAGTCACGATATCGTTGGCAACCTCGGCGGCTATTTGGAATTCTTCAGTAGCGTGAGCACCGAGGCTGATTCCAAATGGGTCGGCACATTCGATCTGGGACTCACTTACGCGCTCACCAAAAACGTCCAGCTCGATGCGGGCATCAACATCGGCATCACGCGATCAGCCGATGATTGGAATCCGTTTCTCGGCCTTTCCTGGCGCTTTTGATCGAGGCAACGATTGATGAGCGACACCACACAACCCCACAGCCCCGCCGCCCCGCCACCGCTGGAGATTCACGACCTCACCGTCGCCTATCACAAGAAACCTGTTCTCTGGGGCGTCGATCTGGTGGTGCCTCCGGGAAAGTTGGTGGGCATCATCGGCCCCAACGGCGCAGGCAAATCCACACTCATCAAAGCCGCACTCGGATTGATTCCCACCAGCAGCGGTTGGGTGAAAATCTTTGGCGAGAGTCGCTCCAAGAAACTGCGCCGAGTCGGCTACGTTCCCCAACGCGAATCAGTCGATTGGGATTTTCCCGTCAACGTGATGGACGTCGTGCTCATGGGGCGCTACGGAAAAATCGGCCTTTTCCGACGACCCGGCAAAGAAGATCGCGACATCGCGCGCGAGGCTCTTGATCGCGTGAAAATGTTGCCCTTTGCCAATCGCCAGATCTCAAACCTTTCCGGTGGTCAGCAACAGCGTGTCTTTCTTGCCCGCGCACTCGCGCAAGAAAGTGATCTGTATTTCATGGATGAACCGTTCTCCGGCGTCGATGCTGCCACGGAATCGGCCATCATCGAGCTGCTACACGAATTGAAATCCCGTGGCAAAACCCTGCTCGTCGTGCATCACGATCTTCCCACCGCGCGAAACTACTTCGACATGCTGCTGTTGCTCAACATGCGCGTCGTCGCCTTCGGCCCCACCGAACAGGTCTTCACCTACGACCTGCTTCAAAACACGTATGGCGGCCGCCTGACAATTCTTTCCGAAGTGGCCGACGCCGTTCGGCAGAAATCCTAAAGCGATGAATCAAGCGCGCGCCATCCTTTGGCTTTGTCTGCTCGCGCTGTGCTGTGTCTGCCCCGATGTTCATGCCGACCGCATCGGCGACATCGCCCCAGCAGATCTCTGGGAGCAGGCCCGACGGTTTTTCTCATTCCGCGATCCATCGCTGCGCTATGCGCTCATCGGATCGATTCTGCTCGGCATCTGCTGCGGACTCCTCGGCGGATTCATCGTCGTGCGCCGCATGGCATTGCTCGGCGACACCATTTCACACGCCGTACTGCCCGGAGTCGCCATCGGGTTTCTCTGGCAAATGAAAAAAGATCCGCTCGCGATATTCATCGGCGCGACCCTTGCCGGAATGGCAGGCGCGTTTCTGGTAAACTTGATCCGTCGACACTCCCGACTCAAGGAAGACACCGCTCTGGGTTTGGTGCTCGCCACATTTTACGCCGTGGGAGTCTGCCTGCTCACTCGCATCCAGAAAATACCCGGCGGCAACAAAAGCGGCATCGACAAATTTCTATTCGGACAGGCCGCCGCACTCGGTTCGGACGACATCCAGCTCATGCTGATCGTCACCGCGCTCGCGTTGGTCACCGCATTTCTGCTTTACAAGGAACTGCTCGTTTCCAGTTTTGATCCCGCATTTGCCACCGCCACAGGACTGCCCGTGAATCTGCTTCATCACGGATTGATGTTGCTCCTCGCGTTTTCCGTGGTGACGGCGTTGCAAGCCGTCGGAGTCGTGCTCGTTTCGGCCATGTTGATCACGCCGGCCGCCGCCGCCTATTTGCTCACCGACCGGATGCACCGGCTACTTGCGTACGCCATCATCTTCGGAATTGTCGCGGGGGCTCTCGGCGCCTTCTTTTCCTTTCTCGGCAGCAATCTGCCCACCGGCCCTTTGATGGTGTTGGGCGCCACGACTGTGTTCGCGCTGTGTTTCCTGTTTGCCCCACGCCACGGAATACTGGCTCGTTGGTGGCTGCACCGATCGCGTTCACAGCGAATTCAGCGTGAGAACATGTTGAAGTCGGTTTATCACGTTCACGAAGTGCGCGGGTTCCAAGGCGAGACAGTGGCGTTTCGTGAACTGGCCGATCGCCGCCGCGAAACATTCGACGAAGTGCGGCACAATTCGAGCGATCTTGTCCGGCACAATCTTGCCACGATGGACGAAGAGAGCGGCTCGCTTTCGCTCACTCCCGAAGGGTGGCAACGTGCCAGCGCCATTGTCCGCAACCATCGCCTTTGGGAATTGTACCTGACCAATGAAGCAGGGATCTCCGCCGACCACGTGCACGAGGATGCCGAAAAGATTGAGCACATTCTTGGCGACGAAGTGGTGCGCCAACTCGAACGCAGATTGAACTTCGCACGGGTCGATCCACATGGCAGGCCGATCCCCGGCCTTGAATCCGTGCGCATCGCCGATTCATCGGGTGCGCCGACGCGGGTGAGCGGATACGGAAAGGAGCCATGAACGACCTGATTCCGCCATTTGATTTCAGCCGAGTCTTTGTTGAGCCATGGACAATCGGCCGCACCGGATTCATCTCCATTTCGCTCATGGGTTTTTTCGTGGCGCTGGCTTGCGGCTGGGTCGGTCAGTTTCTCATTCTACGCCGCATGGCGTTGGTGGGAGATGCGATCAGCCACAGCATTCTGCCGGGCCTGGCAGGCGCGTTTCTGCTTTCAGGTACGCGTAGCGCAACGGCCATGTTTATCGGTGCATTGGTGGCGGGTCTGGCCACGAGCGCGATCATCGAAGTCATTCACCGGAAAACTCGGGTGAAGCAGGATGCCGCGATCGGCATCGCGTTCACGAGCCTGTTCGCGCTGGGTGTGCTGCTCATCAATCTGTACGCCGGCAAAGTGGATCTCGATCAGGAATGCGTCCTGTACGGCGAAATCGCTTTCATCGCATTCGAGCCGCCTGCCATGCTGGGCGGCTGGAATCTCGGCCCTCAACCCATCGTGCAAATGGGAATCGTCACGGTCATCACGGGTGTAATTCTCCTCCTGTTTTACAAGGAGCTTCTCGTCAGCTCATTTGATTCCGGGCTGGCCTTCTCGCTGGGCATCCATCCGAGTGTGGTGCATTACGCGCTCATGGCGTGGCTCTCGGTGGTGGTGGTGAGCGCGTTTGAATCTGTCGGAGCCATCCTCGTGGTGGCGATGCTCATCCTGCCCGGCGCGACGGCTTCCATGTTGACCACCCGGCTGCCGGTCATCCTCGCTTTGGTCGTCATCAATGCCGCGCTCAGTTCTGTGCTCGGTTATCATTTTGCCATGTGGCTGGATTGTTCTGTTGCGGGCGCGATGGTGGTTTGTGGCGGGGTCTTATTTGCGGTCGCTTGGCTGTGCAGTCCGCATGACGGGTTGCCCGCGTATTTTCATCGGCGCACATTGGAGGTTGATGTTTCCGCCGACGGTGAGGCTGGCCAATCCTGATTCGTCCCTGTATGGATGGGGCTTGCCATGAACCGCCGCCATTTTCTTGTCGCTTCCGGTCAAGCTGCACTATTAGCCCGTTTCCACGTCGCCGCCGCCGATTCAGCCAAGACTCGCCCGCGCATTCGCGTTGGCCAGATTGGTTCTGGTCATGCTCATGCCGATGGCAAGATGGCTGCGTTGCGCAAGTCGCCTGATTATGAAGTGGTCGGATTCGTGGAGCCTGATGAACGACTGCGAAAGATCCACGCGCTGAAAAAGAATCCGGTTTATCAAGGCGTGCCGTTGTTGACCGAGGAACAGTTGCTGAACGTGGCTGGGATCAAAGCGGTCGCGGTCGAGACCGAAGTGAAGGATCTGTTGGCCGTGGGTGCGCGTTGCGTTTCGGCGGGGATGCACATCCATCTCGACAAACCTGCGGGCGAATCGCTGCCGGAATTCAAGCGCCTGCTCGATATGGCAACGCGCAAGTCGCTGACCGTGCAGATGGGCTACATGTTTCGATATAATCCGGCGTTTCAATTCGGTTTCCGCGCTGCACGCGAAGGCTGGTTGGGCAAGGTGTTTTCCATCGACACGGTGATCAGCAAGGCCGTCGGCGCGAGTGAACGAAACAAGCTATTGCCCTATCGCGGTGGAGCGATGTTCGAGTTGGGCTGCCATGTGATCGATGCGGTGGTGACGGTTCTTGGCAGGCCGGAGAAGGTGGCCGCACAAAATCGGCACAGTGGAAATTTCAAGGACGACCTGTTTGACAATCAGCTGGCCGTGTTGGAATACCCGAACGCCACGGTCACAGTGCGCAGCGCGTTGATGGAGGTGGAGGGTGGTGTGCGCCGACAATTTGTCGTGTGCGGCGATGCGGGCACATTTGATATCCGACCACTCGAACCAGCCAAGGCGCGACTCGCTTTGGCGCAACCACGCGGCGATTTCAAGCGCGGTTATCAGGATGTGAATTTTCCAAACCTGCCGCGATACGAAGCCGATTTCGACGATCTCGCCAAAGTCATCCGAGGCGAGAAGAAGTTCGATTGGAGCGCCGATCACGATCTCGCCGTTCAAGAAACCATTCTCAAAGCGAGCGGACTGCCTGTGCTGTGACCGTGCGCGCTTGATTCTCTGGGTGACCGCTGCCATTCTCGGCGCACTCAAGCCATCATGAAACTCAGCTATTGCATTGCACTCATTCTCGCCACGGCAAACGTCCTTTGCGCCCAGCCCAAGCCCACGAATTACGACGAGGCCAAGGTGGGCAATTACACTTTGCCCAATCCGCTTCTCTGCTCGGATGGCACTCATGTGACCGACAAAAAAACGTGGATCGAGAAACGCCGGCCCGAAGTGCTCCGGCTGTTTGAGACGCAAGTCTACGGTCGGCAAGCATCAAAACTCGCCGGCCAGAAGTTTGAGGTGATCGCGACAGATGCCAAGGCGCTCGGCGGCAAAGCCACTCGTCGGGAGATCGCCATTTATCTCACAGGAAAAAAAGACGGTCCACGCATCGACCTTCTTTTATTTGTGCCCAATGGCGCTAAGCAGCCAGTGCCTGCTTTTCTCGGCTGCAATTTCAATGGCAACCACGCCGTTCACGGCGATAAGGGGATTTCCCTCAGCACGCGCTGGATGCGCAGCACGGCTGACAAGATCAACGTCGTGAACAATCGTGCTACCGAAGCCTCGCGCGGCAGCGAGGCCAGTCGCTGGCAGGTTGAAGAAGTCATCGCTCGGGGTTACGCGCTGGCCACTTATTATTATGGTGATGTCGAGCCGGACCACGTCGAGGGTTGGAAAGATGGACTTCGCGCCGCACTGAGCAAGGACGGAGCGAATACGCATTGGAAGGGCGATGAGTGGGGCGCGATTGGTGCGTGGGCTTGGGGCTTGAGTCGCGCTCTCGATTATCTGGAATCTGACAAGGCTGTGGATGCGAAGCGCGTCGCCGTCATCGGTCATTCGCGACTCGGAAAGACTTCGCTTTGGGCCGGAGCCAGCGATGAGAGATTCGCCCTCATCATCTCGAACAATTCTGGCGAGGGGGGCGCATCCATTTCGCGTCGCGATTACGGCGAGACCATTGCCGTGCTCAACAAGAATTTCCCGCATTGGTTTTGCGGCAACTACAAGCAGTACACCGACAACGCGGCTGCGTTGCCTGTGGATATGCACATGCTCGTGGCACTCGGAGCGCCGCGCCCGGTTTACATCGCCAGCGCCGAGGATGATAAATGGGCTGATCCGAACGGCGAATTTCTTGCCGCCAAACACGCCGAGCCGGTCTACTCGCTCTTTGGCAAAAAGGGAACGGGTGTCGCGGCGCATCCGCGGGTGAATCAGCCTGTGGGCGACACGCTGGGCTATCATGTCCGCACCGGCAAACACGATGTGACGTTGTACGATTGGCAGCGTTTCCTCGATTTCGCCGATCGTCATCTCGCCCGCAAGAAGTGAGGCAACTGAGTTTCAGTCATCATTCAGTTGCGTGGCAGCGGCGTTTTGGAATAGGATTTCCGCGATGAAACCCAACACGAAGTGGCTGCTCGTTTGTCTTTGTTCAGCGTTGTTCCTTTCCGGTTGCACGTGTCTGGATCGGAAAACCACCCACGAGATCAAAATCAAAGCAGAGGCCGGCGATGCCGAGGCGCAATTCAGGATTGGATGGATGTATTACAAAGGACTCGGCGTGAAGCAGGACACGGCCAAAGCCGTGGAGTGGTATCGCAAGGCCGCCAATCAGAATCTTGCCGCTGCTCAACACAATCTCGGTGTGGCTTATCGCGATGGCGAAGGTGTGACCAAGGACGCCGACGAAGCAGTGAAGCATTGGCTTTCGGCGGCTGATCAAGGCCACTCCGACGCGCAGACCAGTGTCGGCTGGTCGTATTATTCAGGTGAAGGTGTGACGAAGGACGCCGCCAAGGCCGTGAAATGGTGGAGCAAAGCAGCCGTGCAGGGCAACGCTTGGGCGCAAAGTTGGCTGGGTGTGGCTTATCGGGATGGAGTCGGTGTGGAGAAAGATTCGGTGGAAGCGGCGAAGTGGGTTCGCAAATCCGCAGAGCAAGGATTTGCTTGGGCGCAAATCAATCTCGCTGCGGCCTATCGTGATGGCGATGGCGTGCCGAAGGATGCGACTGAAGCCGTGAGGTGGTATCGGCTGGCCGCTTTGCAAGGCCAACCCGATGCTCAGACCAGTCTCGGTGTCCGCTATTACACTGGCGAAGGTGTGGCGAAGGACGCTGCCGAAGCTGTGAAATGGTATCGTAAAGCGGCTGAACTGGGCCATGCCGTGGCGCAGAATAATTTAGGCGTGGCTTATCAAGATGGCCAAGGCATCCGGAAGAACGCGAGCGAATCGGCCAAGTGGTATCGCCGCGCCGCCGACCAAGGCCATGCCGATGCCCAATCAAGTCTCGGCTGGATGTATTACATCGGCGAAGGTGTGACCAAGAATACTTCCGAAGCCGTCGCTTGGTATCGAAAAGCTGTGGATCAGGGCAATGCTTATGCTCAGCATAATCTCGGCGTGGCCTATCGAGATGGCCAAGGTGTGCCGAAAGATTTAGTCGAGGCTTATGCGTGGTTGAATCTTGCGTCGGCAACATTTGCGCCAGCGGCAACTCTGCGTGCTCAACTTGAAAAAACCATGACCGCACCGCAAGTGGCCGATGCTCAAAAGCGGACCAAAGAATTGCAGGCGCAAATTCAGGCCAAGAAAACCACAGGCGGGAATTAGTCGATTGAGCTAGTCCCCAAAACGGATCGAGTACTGGATCTCTGCAATTGAGAATTACTGTCTCGGTCTGGGTGCCGGTGGAGGAATTGCTGGTGGAGTGGATTCGCGGACGATGGTTGGTCGACCCGGTTGAGTAGTGATTCCTGCCGGACCACCGTCTCTAATTGGGGGTTCAGGATTAGGATTGATGACACCGCCGGGAAATCCAAAGCCGCCACCCACTCCGCCGGGGCGTGGCCGCATCGGGTTTCCTTCCACTTCAATAAACTTGGCAGTGAGTTTACCCATGGTGTTTTGGGTCCATTGCAAGTGCCAGACTTGGCCGGTGATGGTGTCAATCTTCATGACGACCGAGGCAGTTTTGCCGTCTACCAAAATCTGGGCTGGAGTGAGTTGAAAGCGGCCCGGCCCAAAGAATTCTTCCACGAAGGGCTGCTCGTTGAAATCGGGCCCGCCATTGGGCGGTTGTCCTACGATGGGCAATCCCGTGGCGGGATCGATTTGTTGTACGATGCCAACGTTGGGCCGACCTGGCGCAGGCAGAATCTGTACCTGCGCGGCGGCAATAAGTGTGGTTGCCAGAATGGCGAAGAGTATTTTCATAGTGCCAACTTGCGGCCGTTCCGCAGGGGCGTCAAGCATCGACCTATTGCTGCGCGAGTTTTTCGATGAGCGCGGAAGTGGATCTGCCGGGGACATGGCCGAGGACAACAATGCGACCTCCACATCGAGCGACGACATCGCGTTCTTCCTGCGGCAATTGGTCGATGGAATAATCGCCGCCTTTCACATAAATATCCGGCGCGGCAATGGTGAGCAAGCGAGTGGCTCGCGAATCATCAAAAATACAAACGGCATCGACCGCTTGCAACGCGGCGATGACGAGCGCGCGGTCGTCCTGCGAGTTGATGGGGCGACCTTCGCCTTTGAGTTCGCGCACGGAGCGGTCGCTGTTCAAAAGCACCAGCAAGGCATCGGCCTGAGCGCGCGCGGCAGCGAGATAATTGACATGGCCAGCATGAAGCAAATCGAAACAGCCATTGGTCACGGCAAGTTTTTTGCCATCACGACGAAGCCCTTCGCGCCAGGCTCGGAGCGAATCGGGAATAAGCAGCTTGGCTCGAAAATCCACGCACCGCAGAATGACTCAGCCAATCATGTGCGGCAACATCAACCGCATACAAACTCGTTTGGGGAATAACTAATTCGGTCGTGGCTTGTGTTTTTGCCATCCAATCATAAGTTAACTCCAGTGAAGCGCGAGGTCATACCAGTCCAGATCCGGGGCATCCTGCCTGCCAACAGCGGCGCGGCTCTCTTTTTGGGCAACGACGACAAGGTGTTCGTCATCCAAGTCGAATCCGGAATGGCGCAGGTGATCGGAATGTTTTTGCGCGATGCGCCGAAGGAGCGGCCGCTGACGCATGACTTGATGGGCCATGTCTTCAAGGGATTCGGAATCACAGTGGAGCGCGTCGTGATCACCGAGTTGAAGGGAACCACGTATTTCGCGCGACTGATTCTGAAAGAGGAGAACGAGCTGGGCAAAAAAATTGTCGAACTCGATGCCCGTCCCAGCGATTGCCTGGCTATTGCCACCTTTCACAAAGCGCCCATGTACGTCTCAACCGAACTGTTCGAGCAGGTGGAGGACATGTCCGAGCTGCTCGACAAGATGAATGAAAAGTCCGGCGAAGAATCTGCGGAGTAACCCTTCAACCGCCAGCCCGCAAGGGCCTGTCTGTCTCATTCACGGCGAGGACGATTTTTCTGTCTCGCGCCGTGCCAAAGTGATTTGGCAGGCATGGTGCGCGGACATTGGCGGGATGGATCATGAAATGATCGACGCCGCCGTCGGCAACAGCGGCGAAGCGCTCAAAGCCATTTCCAAATTGCGCGAGGCTCTCAACACGCTGCCGTTTTTTGGCAGTGGCAAAGTGGTCTGGTTCAAGGATTGCTCCTTCCTTGCTGAAGATCGCACGTCCAAAGCCGCCGCTGTCACCGAGGAACTTTCAGCGCTTGCTGAGGACTTGAAGAAATTCAAATGGGACGGCGTCCGCCTGCTCGTCAGCGCAGGCAAGGCAGACAAACGCCGGCAACTTTTCAAAACGCTGGAGTCCATCGGCGCTGTGGAATTCTTCTCTGCGCTGGAAGAAAGTCGCGACTGGGCCGTGCGCGCCGAACGCGCCGCTGAAGATAACGCCTCCGCCACCGGCAAAGAATTTACGTCTGGTGCCGCTGCAGAACTGGTAGCGATGATCGGAGCGGATCTTCGCCAGATCTTTCAGGAAGTGGAAAAGCTGGCCGCTTACATCGGAGAACGATCTGAAATCACACGAGCCGATGTCGCCGCCGTCACCACACGCAACAAACATGCGCGAGCATTTGCGTTGGCAGAGTCGCTGGGTGATCGTGACCTGCCTCGCGCGCTACGTTGTCTGGACGAGGAATTATGGGAAGTGCGGCTCGATCCACAACGCTCGGCCATCGGCCTGCTTTTTGGACTGATCACCAAAGTGCGGACGCTGCTCATCGCGCGTGCGATGTTGGATGCGGGGTTGCTGCGGCCAGTGGAAAGCTACCAGCAATTCCAAACACAGCTTCAGCGATTGCCTGCCAATACGCTGCCATCGGATCGGCGATTGAACCCGACCCTCAATCCATTCGGCCTGTTCAAGGCGCTTTCGCAGGCGCGGCGATATTCCATCGCGGAACTCACGGCGGCGCTGGAACGATTGCTCGATGCCAACATGCGCATGATCACTTCACGACAGGAACCATCGATGGTGCTTCAGCCAGTTTTGGTTGGCATCATTCAAGGAGACGGAACGCGAGCGGCGGATAAACCGCGCCGCCTTGCCGCTGCTTAGCCATGAGTACTGCCGAACAACGGATGCTCATCGCATGCGACGCCACTTGCGTCTGTGTTCAGATCATTGGGCCGGCTAATTTCAATCGCAGCATTCATTTCAAGTCGGCTGTGCTGCGCGCGCTGGAATCAGGGCGTTGTCATGTGCGGCTTGATTTGGCGGAATGTCCAACGATGGACAGCACCTTTCTCGGCGTGCTCGCGGGACTCACTCGTCGGCTTGCCACGAGCGCTGCACAAGGCGAGATGCCCATTGAACTTCTCAATCCAACTCCGCGCGTGATCAGTTTGCTGGATAATCTCGGGGTGATGCACCTCTTCAAACTCGGGCGCGGCGCCAATTCGATGGAGTCGGCGCTCAAATTGATCGAGCCAGAGCGGGCGGGCCACGATGATCTGGCTCGCAACAGTCTCGAAGCGCACGAAATTCTCACCGAGGTTTGTCCGGATAATGTGGAACGGTTCAAGGACGTGATCCATTATCTTCGGGAAAGCCTCAACGCGAGCAAGCCCGCTGGCGAATGAGCAACTCCTCCTCTGGCTCACTTAACCCGCAGCAACGGGTCGCCGTCGAACAGATCAACGGCCCTGTGCTCATTCTCGCGGGTGCTGGCACGGGCAAAACAAAGACCATCACCCATCGCATCGCGCACATGGTGGCCAAGGGCGTTGCGCCGAGGAATATTCTGGCAGTCACATTCACCAACAAGGCCGCACGCGAAATGTTCGACCGCGTGAAGCAACTCCTGCCGCGCAAGCCGGCAGCGAATGGCGAGAAGCCTGAGCGCCCGACTCTCTGCACATTTCATTCGCTGTGCGCGCGCATTCTTCGCCTGCACATCGAAAAGCTTGGGTACAAACGCAACTTCGTGATCTTCGACGAGTCCGAACAGATCTCGGCGATGAAGAAAATTCTCAGCGCGATCTCTGCCAAGGGCGAAAAGACCAATCCACGCGATATCCTTTCGATGCTCAGCCGACTCAAGAACGGCGGCTCGCAGGCTGCCGCATTTGCCGATGAGGGCGTGCGCGCGATGGCCGAGCATGTCCGCAAGCGTTACGAATCCGCTTTGCGTGCCTGCAACGCGGTGGATTTCGACGATTTGATTCTGCTCGTGCTGCGGCTTTTCAAGGAACATCCCGATGCGTTGGAATCGTGCCGCGCCAAATACCGTTACGTGATGGTGGATGAATATCAGGACACGAATGCGGCGCAATTCGAGCTGGTGCATTCGCTCACGGTGGAGCATCGCAACCTGTGCGTGGTGGGCGATGATGATCAATCCATTTACGGCTGGCGCGGCGCAGAGGTGGCCAATCTGCTCGACCTCGAAAAGCATTATCCCGAGGTGAAGATCATCAAGCTCGAACAGAATTATCGATCGACGACTAACATTCTCTCTGCTGCCAACGCGGTGATCAAAAACAATCCGCGTCGCCGCCCGAAGCAGCTCTGGTCACAAAAGGGAGCGGGAAGCAAAATCCGATTGGCGGCATTTGTGGATGACGAAGAAGAGGCGAAAGTGGTGGTTGAAGAAATTGATGCAGACCGGTTGGTGCGGCGAGTGCCGTGGAGTGAGCAGGCCATTTTGTTCCGCACGAATATTCAGTCGCGTGCGATTGAGACAGCGCTGCGCAAGGCCAATGTGCGGTATCATCTCGTCGGCGGGCAAAGTTTCTTCGACCGGCGCGAAGTACGTGATTTGCTCGCCTATCTGAAGATGTTCATCAATCCGCACGATGATGTGAGTCTGTTGCGGATCGCCAATGTTCCGCCGCGCGGGTTGAGCGATGTGACGATGGAGCGGTTGCTCGCGGCCAGCCAGGAGCGCAGTTGCTCGGTGTTCGCTGCGATGCGGCATACGGATGTGCAGGGGGGATTCCAGACGAGAACACGTGAGGCGATGGGCGAGTTCATCGCCTTCGTCGAGCGGACTCGTGCGGTGCTGGCGACGGAGGGAAGTCTTTCGTTGTCCATTTGGGCGGATCGTTTTCTTGCCGAGATGAGTTATCCGGAGGACTTGAGAAAGTCGGAGAAAAACCCCGAGTCGGCAGAGAATCGTGTGCGCAATTTGAAGGATCTGGTGGCGACACTCGATGGCAGCGCACCGGAACTGTCGCCTGCGGATCGGCTGCAGAATTTTCTGGAGATGCTCACGCTTGATTCTGAGCGAGAGGAAGAGAAGGAAACGGCAGGCGACGCGGTGACTCTCATCACGATGCATTCGTGCAAGGGGCTTGAGTTTCCGCGTGTGCACATCGTGGGATTGGAAGAAGGGTTATTGCCGCACTCGCGATCGAAGGTCGAGGGCACACTCGATGAAGAACGCCGGCTTTTCTATGTGGCCATCACGCGTGCGAAAGAGAATCTCACGATCAGTCATTGTGGCGGGCGCAAGAAATATGGCCAGTTGATGCCGTGTCAGCCATCGCAGTTTCTGAAGGAATTGCCGGAAGAATTGATCGAGGACTGTGCTTTGGAAGCGAAGAAACCGTTGGGCGCAGATGATGGGTTGCGGCGATTCGCGGCGTGGAGGGAATCGCTGGAGTCATAAAATGGGGTTGCGTGGAGTGTGTTGGGGAATATGGTGATGGTATGAATCCCATCGTTGTTGCGGTCTTCGCTTTGACGTGCCTCGCAGGAACGGCCTGCACGAATCATTACAAAGACAATTTTCAAGCCAGCAACTCGGCAGTGCTGTCGGCATCGAAGGGAAGCAAGCCGCTGATCGTAGACGTTGTTGTGTTGCCAAAGAGCGTGCACAAAATGGCTGCGGAAGAACGGGCGAAGTCGAATACGCTCCTGGGCGAATCGCGTTTCCAGACTTCCGATTCCGTTGCGGAGAGTGATCTGACGACGTTCGCGCGGGAGATCGGTTCTGATCTCGCACTCAGCACGAAGAAATTTGTCGAGTCGAAGCAACAGCTGGTGACGCACGAAAGGCTGCTACGCTCTGTGACCCGTGGCACAGTCAATGGTAAACCTGTCAGTTGGGTCACTGAAACTTGGGTGCCGTATCCCGTGATGGAGACGGTCACGGTTTACGAATACTGGGCGACCTTTTTCAGGAAGGGCACCGCGCCGAAAATCTTGCCTTGAGTTGGGCTACTTTGCCTTGATGTCGTAGCAGAGCAGCACGTCCTGATCGCGAATGTAGAGGTGACCATTGGCGATGACCGGATGCGGCCAGCTATTGGCTCGGCTGCGGTCGGGCTGATCGAATCGGCCTTTTTCCACGTAGGCGGTGGGTGTGGCCTCGATGAGTGCGATGGTCCCTTTGCCGCCTTCGCTGCGGATGACAAAATGGCCGTCGGCGTAGGCGATGGAACCTTTGCCAACACCGGAATTGTTCCAGACTAGCTCGCCCGTTTTTAGATTCTGGCAGGTCCAGCCTTTGCTGTCAGAGAATCCGTACACGTTGCCGTCCTTCAGAATCACGCCGCCGTGATGGTTTGCCATGGTCTTGTTGGCGTAAATCTCCTCGGTGGTGAAGGTGCTTCCGGGGGTGACCTTGAACGCGTTGCAGCCGACACCATAGCCGCTGGTCACGTACACAATGCCTTTGTCAAAAATCGGCGTTGTGATAACCGCGGTTTGTCCGCGCCGTTCGGCTCGCCAAAGTAAATCGCCATTGACCGCATTCACTCCGGCCACACTCTGCGCGGTGAGTTGGACATACTGCCGTTTGCCACCAAAATCCACGGCGATGAGCGAGGAGTAATGGGCGCCATCTGTGAATTCCTTGCTCTGCCAAATCAAGTCGCCTGTCTTTTTGTTCAATGCCACGATGGCACCTTTGTTGCCACCGGGGGTGAAAACAACTTTGTCGCCATCCACGAGGGGAGATTCGGTGTAATTCCAACCAGAATAACGGCCGCCAAAATCTTTCATGAGATTTTTGCGCCAGACTTCCTTGCCGTCCTTCGCTTGCAGACAGACAAAATCACCGAATTGTCCGAGCGCATACACGAGGTTGCCATCCACCGTCGGCGTGCAGCGCGTGCCGGCGTAATTACCGCCGGGTTTGCCAAGCTCCACCGATTTCCAAAGTGTCGCTCCGTCCTTTGCATTAATCGCGTGAACGGCACTGCCATCCGCACCATCGCCCATTGTGAAGATGCGTCCTTCGGAAACGGACACGCTGGAAAAACCCACGCCGATTCCCGTCGATTTCCAAACCAATCGCGGGCCGCCTACGGGCCATTGTTTCAACAAGCCTTTCTCGGCGGAGAGTCCATCGCGGTTCGGACCGCGCCAAGTCGTCCAATCCTCTGCGGCGACTTGCAGGGTGAAAATGGCGGTCAAGAGTGTGATGCAGAATCGTGTGTTCATAATCTGTGGCGTTTTTTGCTACCGCTTTGACGGCAAGAAAGCAAATCTATTTAGCCAAGTTGCAGGGTGAGGGAATGTTTCCCCAACAACTCAATCCAGCGATCGAGATAACGGAGCCGGTGACAGATGGCCTCGATGCCTTCCAATACCGTGCTGGATTGAGGTGCAGGAACGGGCAGATTCCACAAAGCGTCCAGTTCTCGTAGTCGGTCGAGAAGGGATTCACGTTCCTTGCCGAGAGTCTTGCGAAACGATTCAATCTTCTCCACCCAATCCAGTGCATGGGAAAAGAGTTGTGCCTTTTGAAGGGCAGTGGGGGCAGCGTTGCGTTCGGCGAGAAAGGCATTGATCTCGCGGCAGAGTTGGCCCACCTGCAAAAAAAGATCGGCGATATCAGGCATGATTGCGTGCACTTCGGCAGGCTTGGCGCCGCGCTCGAGTGTCAGCAGATGAGTCAACCGCCGTTGAGGATCGCGGAGAATTTCATGCGCCCCGTTCAACTCGGCAAATCGCAATTGGGCCGCCGCCCTTTCATGGGGATCCTGAAATTTGTCTGGATGCGTCTGGGTCGAGCGAGAAATGAAAATCTCTTTGATCAACCCTGCATCGAGCCAAGGCCGTCGCGGTTGGCCAAAGAGTGCGAAGCAATCCGTCACGCGCTGAAACTCTCGCCGCAGGAACAGGTGGTGGCCGCATTGGGATTGTTCACCTTGAACCCGCTATCCTGAAGTCCATCGTTGAAATCGAGTTCCGAGCCGGTCACGTACAACGCGCTTTTGGGATCCACCACCACGCGCACACCGGCTGTCTCCACGAGTATGTCGCGGTTGGCCGGTGCATCTTGCAAATCCATTTTGTATTGCAGACCGCTGCAGCCGCCACCCAACACGGCCACTCGCAATACGCCGCTCGTGCGACCCTGCCGCTGGAGCAGCGAATTGACTTTGGTCGCCGCCGCCGCTGTGAGGCGCACGAGCCGTTCGTCACCCATGCGATAATTCGGGGCGGCAAGCTCAGTCGAGTTGCGTTTTGTAGCGAGCATCTGACGAAACGCTAACGTCGGCGTACTGTTCCGTCAATGCAGGGAAGCCGTCGCTAAAGCTTGAAGAAAATCTTGCGGCGATAAAGCCACAGAAGCACTCCCCATTGTGCGGCGAGAACGAGCGTGGCTTGCAACACGTTTCCCCACAGGCCCAGTGGTTCTGGCCATGCGTAGGCCGCTGGTTTGATGAGGGCATCGGCGAGATGCGGATAATCGAGAATCAGTGCAGCCAATGGTTTGGTGAAGACAGCCAGTCCGCGGTCGAAGAAGGAACTGCGGAATAGTTGGGAGAGGCAGTAGGCGAAGATGGAATTCATGCCGACAACGACGAGGAAATTCGGCCAGCGCCGCCAGCCTTGCACTTCGATAAGCCAATAGAAAAGTAACAAAAAAAGGATGGTCCAGCCGCCTGCATAAAGTGCGAAAGAGGCTGTCCAGATTCGTTTCACCATCGGAATGAGTGGTTGTGCGCCTGTGCTGAGGAGCGAGCCGGTGACAAGTCCCGCAACGGCTGCGAGTGCGAGGTAACGCACGATTTTTTCCTTGGGCAATTCGCTTCCGACCAGGCGACCGCACAGGACGCCGAAAAGAATCGTTGCGGTCGACGGGATAAAATTGAGTGCGACGTAGAAGCCTTTGCTTTGCCGGCCAAAAAGCCATTGGTCGAAATCGCCACCGATATTGCTGTGGCTCATCACCCACGCGCCGGCTGGATCGTTCCCCAAATAGAGCTGCCACATGAGCGTGTATCCCATGAGAATTGAAAGTGCGGCAGCGAGTTGGGTTTTCCATGACAGGTTCAGAAGGAAGAAGGCGATGATGTAGCCAAGCGCGATTTGCTGGAGCACTCGCATCATGCCGATGCTGAAACTATTGCTCGTGATGCAATCGAGTGCGATGCCAATCAGGATGAGGTTCAGCGCACGAAACAAAGCGTGCTTGAACAACAGCGCGAAGCCATCCCCAGCGGCGCGGCGCTTGGCGTAAGCGAATGGCATCGAAACGCCAACCATGAACATGAACGATGGTTGGATGAGATCCCAAAAAACGCAGCCTTCCCATTTCACATGATCCACTTGCTGCGCGAGCCAACCCCACGTGGCGTGATCCTTGAAAACGGCGAGGCCCAGTCCGTTGCAAATGAGTGCGGCCATGATGAGGCCGCGAAACGCATCGAGTGAAAGGAGTCGTTCGGTAAGCTTGCCGGCGGTGGGTGTTGCGCCTCCCGATTCGTTGGACATGATTGAAAGGCTAAGTCTGGCTCGGAGTGCAGTCAATGCGCAGCGGTGGGTGCACAGTTCAAACAAAAAAATTCAAACGGCGCCGCGTTTCTGGCACAGTGCCAACATGATTTGCAGATGGCTCGCCGCGTTCGTGGTGTTTCTGCCTGTCGCTTTTCTCTCGGCGCAAGACTCGGCGGGGAGCAAGGCGACGTTGTTTTTGGATGCT
>CAMDOH010000024.1 GCA_945903605.1 Akkermansia muciniphila | reverse complement strand
CAGTACGTCGTGCAATAATCTTTCGCCGTCTTTCGGCTCATATGACCATTGGCCATGAACAAATCCCGGTCGCCGTCGTTGTCGAAATCCAACGCCGTGCTACCAAAAGTCCATCCGCTTCTCGATACCACATCGTTGTAAACAGCCTGTTTCAACGCGCCCTTCTCTCCTCCCAAAAACAAACGGTTGCCGTACCCCATCGCCATTCGTTTGGCTGTCATATCTTCGTGTCCCGCCTGTCCCACTCCCATCTTTTCCAATCGGCGCGCCGTCGTCGACCCCATTCCCGTCATGTAAATATCCAGTTTCCCGTCTCCATTGAAATCCGCGATGGAGTGCGACATCCCGAAACTGTGGCGATCATCTCCCAGCATCGCTGTTCGATCTTTAAACTTTCCGCGACCGTCGTTGTAGTACACATCCATCCCGCTGAAATCGCTCACCACCACCAAATCCAAATCGCCGTCCTCATCCAAATCCACAAATGAACTGCTGAATGTCCGGCGATTGCGCTTGGCCGACAATCCCGCGTGCTCCGTTCCATCCACAAACTGTCCCTTGCCGTCATTCAGCAATAGGAAACTCGGGAAGCCATCATTCGCATCGTAGTACGGTGTCGGCATGGAGCCTTGTAGATACGTGTTCTTGTATTGGCCGACGAAAATGTCCAAATCGCCATCACCATCCACATCGCCCGCCGTGCAACAAGCAGCCTTCTGCATCAGCAGATGAGTCAACTTTGATGTGATCGGCGTTGGATTAAATCGCCCATCCGACTTTCCCGAATGAACAAATAGAGTGTCACCTTGCGGAATGAAAAATAAATCCGCCTGGCCATCGCCCGTCAAATCCGCAATAAGCGCTGTGTCGGTGATCGCAAAATTGTCAGGCCCGATTTTTTCGCGGCTGAATTGTCCTCCGCCCTTGTTCCACAACATCAGATTGGCGCCGACCGAAAGTATTTCCGGCAGTCCATCCCTGTTGAGGTCGTAGCACAACAATGGGCCAGCGATGGTGCGCGGCTCGTCGCCGAATCGGGTTTTCCAACGAGCCTGATCGAGCGATTCTTTTTTCGTGTCAACCGTCAACAAGAGTTCAAATGGCGGCGCACCCGTTTTCTCGAGCACGTATAAATCCGACACGTCGAGATGCGCGAGTTGAGCCTGCCCTCTCGCGTCCTTTTCCTTGCTCCACGTCATCTTCGCTTTTCCTTTCACCACCCATCTCTTGCCTCCTTCTCCATCCGCATGAACCAAAAACCCAAAGATGCTAATGAATATTCCCCCCTCTTCCTTGAACTCTTGCTGATGCCACTCCGTCTCCATCAGCTTCACTCCTTTTGCTTTCAATTCCCCGATCCATTTCCTCCATCCTTCCTTGTCCAATTCCACTCCATCACCGAAGTACACCACTTCCCGGATTCCCCAATCATGCCCTTTCTCCTCTTTTACTTTTCCCAACCTCACCGGCCCCAGCGATAAACTTTCCACCACGGCCCATTTGTCTTTCGCATTGCGAAACGCATCCCAGAATCCCACCACCGCTTCTTCGTGTTTCTGCGCGATCTCTTCGAGCTTCCAGAGTGTGGAATCTAATTTCTCGCGCGCTGCCGTGATGGCCGCCACTTCTCCAGCGAATGCCTCGCCCGGTTCGGCCTTCACCATGTTGCCGTCGGCCCAAGTCTTGAACATCGATACCTCGCCCGTTTCGAGCCAGAGCTTTTCCAACCCGTGTTTAATGTCTTTGCGAAAGTGCGCTTCGGAATGAATCTTGCCGTTTTCGTAATAGAGTTTGGTGACCCCGTGCTTGAAGCCGTCGCCGTAACTCGTCTCCGCCTTCAGGTTTCCATTCTCGTACCACTCGGAGTGAATCCCGTTGCGTTTGCCCTCAAAGAACTCGATTTGAAATGCCTTCTTCCCCGTTTTGTACCATTCAATCTGAATCCCGTGCTGTTTGCTGGCTTTGAATTTCACCTCGGATTGCTGTTTGCCATCGGGTTGCCACGCCTTGCCCACGCCGTCGAGTTCGCCATTTGCCCAATGGATGACCGTTTGCTGCTTGCCGTTTGGAAACCACTCTCTGGCCTCGCCATGAAGAATATCCGCTCGGTAATTGGACTCCGCTTTCTTCGTTCCATTTGGATACCATTCCACAGACAGTCCATCTCGACGTCCGTCTTTGAAGGCGACTTCACGCAGCAATTGTCCCGTCGGCGCGGATTCCTGCACTTTGCCAACGAACGGTTTTGCATCCGACTTGCGGTACCATTGGCCGGGCAGATTGGAGGGAATTACCATGCCGCCAGGATTGCGTTTCTCGAGTTCCGATACATTCACAACCACTGCCGGCTTCGAACATCCCACCCATAAATTCGCTGCAAGGAGAGCGAGAACACACTGTTTCAAAGATGGCCTCAAGAGACGTTTCATTGGATATTCTCCAAAGTATTACTGCCCCCCCCCCCCGCACAAGTCTTATCGCATCCACTTGCCAAACCGTACCACACACGATACTTTCCACTCGTTCCCATGAAGCCGATCCAACTTGCATCTGTGCTGACCCTTTTCATCGCGTTCATCTGCGGTTGCGGTGGTGGCGCCAATTCGGACAAAGGCGCATTGGCCAATATCTCCGAAGCGGATGTAATGGCGCTCTTGAAACCATTGGGTGTGATGTCAAAAAACTCGGACGGCGGACAGGTCGTCACACTCTCGCTGGGCAACACTCCGTTCAACGACGCTGCGATGGTTCATCTTCAATACCTCATCAATTTGCAGGAACTCAACCTTGCCGATACAAAGATCTCCGGCGCCGGCACGAAATATTTGGTACGACTGAAAGAACTCAACAATCTGTCATTTGCCCGCACACAGGTTGGCGACGAAAGTTGCAAAAATATCAGCGAACTCTCCAAACTCACGCAGCTGGATATGCAAACCACCCGATTGACTGATGTGGGACTCAAGCAATTGCACGACCTGAAAAACATGCGCCAACTCTACCTGCAAAACACCAAAGTGACCGATGAAGGTGTCGAGAAATTCCAGCGCGCCAACCCCAACTGCATCATTCACTACGTCTCCAATTGATTTGCCACTCCGGGCTTGAGGCCGTTGCGAAACCTGTTAAAATCACACCACCGCGATGACACCCCATCTTTCCATGGCCGCTTTGGTTGGATTTGTGATTGTATTCGCCCTGAGCCTCGCCCGAGAAAACCCCCTCTCGACTAGCCTCATACGCGGATTGATCGGGGCACTTGCCTTCGTCATCATTTATCGCTGGTGGATTCGCAAAGTTTTCACGGAACTTCACCATTCGATGTACGAACAATCACAGGCCGAGATGCGCGCAAATGAAGCCCGAGCGGCTGAAGCCCAAGCGTCAGCGCAGCCGCCCACCGCAGCTTGATTGGCTGGATTTCCAAAGCTTCCACAGAAGCTCGCATTTCAATTGCCCACCGATGTGAATAGAATCACCTCAAGTTGCGCAGCCAACTGCCGATTATATCTGCGACACGTGTCGTAACCCATTGCATTTGCATTATGTCTGAAAATCACGAAACCGAAGATCATCATTCACCGAGTCGCAAAGATCTTTACGTCGTCTTGGTTCTCACACCGCTACTCATCATAGGTGCCGGATACGGATTGGCTCGATTTTATTTCAAGCCCGCCGAGGCCGGCTTGCAATTGCAGTTGGAGCAATTAGCAACCAAGCTGGGGGCGCTCACCAACGTTCACAGCGCAGGGAATCATGGCGATGGACACGGCGGGGGCAACGGTGGTCACGGCACATCCCACAGCGGCGGGCATTGGAATTACGACGACAAAAGCACGGAAGGCCCAGCGCATTGGGGCGATCTCAAGCCAGAATTCGCGATTGCATCGCAAGGCATTCGCCAGTCGCCGATTGATTTGGTGGAGAGCGACGCCATCTCCGTGCCCGAACTCAAGGCCATCGAGTTTCGTTATCAGCCCAGCAGCATGGTGGTCACGAACAACGGCCACACAATTCAGGGCAACATGAGCGGAGATAATACGATGATTGTCCAAGGCAAAACCTACAAGCTGCTCCAATTCCATTTTCATGCCCACAGCGAACACACGTTTGCCGGAACGAAATATCCATTGGAAGTCCATTTGGTGCATATTTTGGCTGATGATCCCGCTGCTCCAAAGGCCGGAACGAAGACTGCGGCGTTGATCGAAGCGGCCATCGCTGAGTGCGTCATGTGCAGCAACGACTCAAAGGCCGATCATCATCCTGCAGAAAAAACCAAGGCCGAACCAAAACCCGCTGCGCCAGCCGCCAAGAAACCCGTGCTGGCCGTCATCGGCGTCATGATTCAACAAGGCAAAGACAGCGAGCCTGTGAAGAGTTTTTGGAATGATCTGCCCAAGGTCAGCGGCGATTCCAAAGTCTCTCCACCCTTCAATCCGGCGATTTTCCTGCCAAATGCCCGGTCCTATTATCGCTATAACGGATCTCTGACCACGCCACCGTGCTCCGAAGGTGTGCTTTGGACGGTGATGAAGTCGCCCATCGAGTTTTCATCCGACCAAGTTAAATCATTCGTCGAGATATTCCCGCTCAACGCCCGGCCTGTTCAGCCGATTCAACGCCGGTTCATCATGCAGTTCAACGACGGCGGCAAACCGGCCAATAACTGACCGGCGCACCGTCTTTGGGATTGCTTTCAAAGCGATTTTTTCGTATATAAATACACCCCTGCCACGCTGAACTAGTGTCACTGCAAAGGGAAGTTGGGTGTGGCGGCGAAGGGAGATGGAAACAAGACATCCAAAGCCAGTCTGGACAGTTATCGGAGCCATTCCATTGCTCGCGGCGTTTCTAGCCGTCGGCTGCGCGTTGACTGGACCGACTTCCAAGCCCATCTCTGCCGATCGACTCATCGACATCGACGGCATTTATTATACAGAGGAAAACACCAACAGCCCGTTTTCTGGCAGTATCGAGTCATTATACAGCGCCACCAACAAGCAACGCCGTATGTACGCCGAAATTCGCAAGGGGAAGCTCGAAGGTGCCGCCTCGATTTGGCATGAGTCTGGCAAACCCTATATCCAACTCAAATATAACGCCAACAACCGTGTTCTCCGAAAGGAGTGGGATGACATGGGCAAGCTCATCTCAGATTATTCCGCCACAAAACCCAAACCGACGGCCACCATCAGCACCAATTCAGTGTTCGATCCTGCCACCGGTTTGCCATCGACCAACCAGCCGCCCACAATAGTCACCAATGCGCCACCCGCTGAGAAACCCAAAGAGTTCCTGCTGACCAAACTCAAACTGCGCGGCCAGCTTTATTACGAGTCCGAAGAAGCATTATTTCCATTCACTGGAGTGGCGATCGAGTACCACTCGGGCAAAAAAAAGAAGCGCGAGGAAAACCTCGAAGGCGGCGAACGCAATGGCCGGACCACTTGGTGGCACAAAAACGGTGTCAAATCTTTCGAAGCCTTTTACATCAGAAACAAAGATGTGCCCAGCAATAGCCTGCCCGACGGCACTGTCTCGCACTGGTTCGAAACCGGCAAACTGCGCATGGCCTCCCAATGGGTGAACGGCGCTGAAATCAAGCGCACCACTTATGCGCCCGACGGACAGGAGAGTGGAACACTCGAAAATGGCAGCGGCTCACTGGTCTATTACGACGAAAAAGGCAAAAAACAGCTCGAGGAAACTTACGAGAACGGCGCGCTTGTGAAGGAGCAGTGGTACCGAGCCGACGGCAGTCTCGAACCGTAGTCGTCCCACTTCTGGCTGGCCAAATTCTCCGGCAGCCGCGAAAATCCCGTCATGAACATTCCCCGCCTTGTCGCATTTTCATTTCTCATCGCAAACCTTTTGCTCGCCGCAGCGCCTGCCAAACCCAATTTCATTCTCGTGCTCGTCGATGATCTCGGTGCGACGGATCTCGGCTGTTACGGCAGCACATTTCATCAAACGCCCCATCTCGATCGCCTTGCTTCGCAGGGCATGCGTTTCACTCAAGCCTACTCCGCCTGCACCGTTTGCTCACCCACTCGTGCAGCTTTCTTGACCGGCAAATATCCCGCTCGACTTCACATCACCGATTGGATCGAAGGCCACAAACGGCCCTTCGCCAAATTGCAAGTGCCCGAATGGACCATGCACCTTCCGTTGCAGGAGCGCACTTTCGCCACTCACCTTCGAACCGCTGGCTATGCCACGGCCAGCATTGGCAAATGGCATTTGGGCGGCGAATCGTTCGCTCCTGAAAAACATGGCTTTGATATCAATCTTGGCGGCACCCACAAAGGTCAACCGCCGAGTTACTTTTCGCCTTATCAAATTTCGACACTGCCAGACGGACCGAAAGGCGAGCACCTCACCGATCGCGAATCTGCCGAGGCGTTGAAATTCATCGAGAAAAACAAAGACCGGCCATTTGTGATTTATCTACCGCACCATGCCGTTCACACGCCGCTACAGGCAAAGAAGGAGGTTGTGGAAAAATACCGCGCGCGAATCAAGCCCGGCGCTGGCCAGACCAATGCTGTGTACGCCGCGCTGCTTGAAAGTGTGGATGACAGTATCGGACGCATCATGACGAAACTCGACGAACTAAAAATCGCCGATCGCACGGTGATCCTTTTCACGGGCGACAACGGCGGCTTGCTCGGCCCGACATCCAACACCCCGTTGCGCGCTGGCAAAGGATCGACCTACGAAGGCGGCGTGCGCGTGCCACTCATTGTGAAATGGCCCGGCGTCACTGCGCTCAACAGCACCAATCACACACCCGTCATGAGCATCGATTTTCACCCGACCCTCCTCGACATTGCTGGAATCAAGCCCGCTGCCGATCAAGTAATGGATGGCGTGAGCATCGCGCCGTTGCTGCGCGGTAGCACTAATGCGGCGCGGGCTCTCTTTTGGCATTACCCGCATTATCATCCCGGTGGCGCCTCGCCCTACGGAGCCATCCGCGATGGCGATTTCAAATTGATCGAGTATTACGAGGATGGCCGGCAAGAGCTGTTCAATCTCAAAGACGACCCACGAGAAAATGCCAGCCTTACCGAGAAGCAACCTGCAAAAGCCATCGCACTGAGCCAAAAGCTCGATGCGTGGCGTCGCCATGTTGGCGCGCAAATGCCGCTGCCCAATCCTGATTACCGCCCCAACCCGCAGGCAGCCGATGGCTCCATTCTGCTTCACTCACGCGTTGCCGAAGTTCACGGCACCATGCTCCGATACGAGCCGCAGCCCAATAAAAACACACTCGGCTACTGGGTCAAAGCCGAAGACTGGGCCGGTTGGGATTTCACAGTCCTCAAGCCGGGAACATTCACCCTGGAAATCCTGCAAGGCTGCGGCAAAGGCAGCGGAGGCGCCGCGGTGGAATTCGCCATCGGCGAACAGGTGCTGAAGATGACCGTGGAGGACACCGGACATTTCCAGAACTTTGTGCTGCGCGACATCGGCACCGTGAAACTCGACAAGCCCGGCAAATACACACTCACCGTCCGGCCAAAAACCAAACCCGGCGTCGCCGTGATGGATCTGCGCCAAGTCACCCTCAAGCCGGTGAAATAGTTTTTTGGGTAAGTTTCTTGAAGCACGTTTGCGCGCTTGCCGTCAGACGCATCAGGGGGATTGCTGGCAGCAATGCCTGAATAAGATTCGGTTGCCAGTGCTGTTACATCCCTCAAAATTGATCGTCTACACATGGAAATTGCGCACTCAAAACCACCTTCGATGAAGTCGATCATCGGATGGATGGCGCTTGGGTCGGCGCTCCTTTGGCTGGGTTGGATTTTCCCTGCGCGATTCCAATCGGTCTCCCACGCGGTGCTCATCGAGGCGGGGAAACATGGCGAAAGCCTCGCCGCGCACGCCAGAAAACAACTGGCCGCTGGCGAACTCGGCCCGCTGGACTTGACCCTTCGCGCACTCAATCCAGCGCAAAATTCGGAAGCCGCGGAATTGCAACGCCAACTTTCAAAAGTCACGACGGACAATCCCAATCTGGCCGTGCTGGGCGGGCCGGGGCCCTTGACGGATATTTTACTCAAGCGCGTGATCATCGCCGCGCCCGGTGTGCGCCAGCCGATTTATCCTGCATTGATCCCCGAACAAGCCCGCCAAAAACTCCTGGCGTTATACGGACAGAATCCAACCGCGCGCATCCAGACTCTGCTCAATTTCCGGACTCGCGAAGGGTTGACTCGGCTGCCACCGGCCAACAAGCCCGGCGGCCAGGTATTCGAAGCTGCGCTGTGGCTGGCCGTGTTGATCGATGCCGGCGATTATTATACGCCGAGCCTCGCAGACGAACTGCGGCACCTTTCGCTTGCAGACAGCCGACAGAACACCGAGCGGATTGAAGATTTTTCGCTCAGCCTCATCGCGCTCGGTCAACGGCTTGATTGGATACAGTTGGTCCAAATCATCCGCCGTTCTGCAGATATTCAGACAGTGGTGGACCTTTCGCAATGGGTTCAGAATGAGGAAAAGGAAATGCCCGTGATTTGCTCTGCAGTTTATTTCAGTCAGGACCCGACAAAAGTCGCCGCATTTCTGAACAAGTACGGCGCGGGCGCAGTACACGATTTGCGCGTGGCCATGCTTGCTGGGAAACCCGCCCTGCAACTGCTGCTCGACCGGCAATTACCACTCGAATCTGCCGGGCAAGGAGCCGCTGTCGCACCCAGCCTCCTTTCGAAACTATCGTGGCACCAGCCTGGCCTCGCACTATTTCTGAAGTACGCCCTGTTGTTGGCGGGTTGCTGGATTATCTCGTGGGTGGTCACCCGACTTCTGAAAGCAACACAGCCCATCACCGATCCCCGCTCCCTTCGAATCCAGAATATTCGGCGGCGCGCTTTGGCAGCCATCGCAGTAATTTTCATTCTGGCGGCGAGCGAACCGATGTTACTGCAACCTGCGCGTTCGTCGGATGCTCCCAAGGCTCGGCAGATTCCCGTGCTGAAGAATACCTCTCCCTTTCTCGCTCAAGTCAATTCAACCCCAAATAAAAACACTATGAAACCTGACATCAGCAGCATCGTCACCATCGTCCTTTTCTCTCTCCTGCAAATGGGCGTCTATCTCACTTGCCTCCTCAAGATCCGAGAGATCGAGCAGTCGCCAGTGGCGCCCTCGCTCAAACTGCGCCTGCTTGAGAACGAGGAAAACCTGTTCGACATGGGCCTGTATGTCGGCATCGGCGGCACAGCCACCGCACTGATATTACAGGTGCTCAATGTCATTGAGTCCAACCTCATCGCAGCATTCACATCCAACCTGCTCGGCATCATGTGTGTCGCGGTGATCAAGATCCATCACGTCCGTTCCAGCAAACAACGCCTCATCCTTTCATCCGAAGCGCAAAACTAAGGTGCAACCATGAATCGAACTCTACTGCTTGTCCTTTGCGATTTCCTACTGCTCACGCTGCTGGCGCTGACACAACTCGACAAGACGCAGTCCATCAAGCCACGCCCCTCTTTCGACCCAAAATCTACGGCAGACGCCGCTACGCCGCAGGAGCGCGATGTCCGATCAGCGCTCGAAGGGGCACTGGCTGATGAACGCAAAGCAAGAGAGACCGCGCAGAGCCAAGTCAATTTCGCCAGCAAGGATGCGAAAAATCAGGCGGCCATTCTGGGGCAACTCCAATCCGACAAGCAAAACACGCAGGCGCAACTCGATCAGACTCAGAAATCGCGACAGGATTTGCAGGGTCGCTTCGATGTGGTGATTCAAGAAGCCGCCACCACACGTAAAGAGGCTGACAATCTTCGGCAGAATTTGGATGCCAAAGAAAAGGAAATCAAGGAGCGCGATGCCGCACTCAAGGCCAAAGAAAATGACATCAGCTCGAAAGAAAAAGCTTTGGCCGCCGAGCGATTGCAAAATCAACAGTTGTTAACGGCGAACAACAATCTTGACCGCGCCCGTGTCATTGCCGAAGTGGAACGCAATCGATTGACCGACCGCGTGAAGGATCTCAACAACGAAGTGACTGTGGTCCGCCGCGAGAAGGATCAGATCCAGGTCCACGCCAATAATCTGGCCAATAATCTCAAAGCGAACACGGAGAGTGTCGGACTGATTGGCAGCGAAGTGCGCGCGCTGACCGACTCCAACACAAAAATGACCAAAGGCATTCAGCAGATCGCCACGGGCACCACCCAAATTGCCAATGACATCAAAGCCAACCAGACACTGAGCGGCAATACGCTCTTCAATAACTTCACCGCGAACACCATTCATGTGCACGTGTCCGCCAAGCGCAATGGACTCTTCGCTCCTGACAAGGATGAGAATATTCCCACCATCGTCATCGAGCGCGACGCCGGTGCCGCCGGCAAACGGTATCAAGCTCTGTTCCATGTGAACCAAACGCCGTTCCGACTTTCTACTCCCGGCTACGGATGGAATTCGACAGGCACCCGGATCACGAAAGACAAACTCACTACCACCATCACCAACTTGTTTTTCACCAAGGCCGACCCTCGCATCATCACCATTCCATTGGGCGCCTCTCAAGTGGCTGCGATGGGCGTCCGTCCTTACACGATTTCGGCTGACCCAACGAAATTCTCAAGCGCCATTCTGGTCAGCGCCCGCCATCAGGATTACAGCGAGATTGAATTCAAGATCGACTCGAAAGCGGCGCGCTATGTGCGCATGACGACCAAAGTGCTGGGCAGCCTGCGGGGTTATTTCAATCCGTCCACAGGCGACCTTGTGTTCAGCCGCCAAGGCCAGTTGCTCGGCATCATGGCCAATCCTGAATACTGCCTGCTGCTCACCGATCTCGCTCCCGTTGAAGCCATGAAAATGGGGCCGAACCAATCTCCTGAATTGACTGCCCAGCTATTCAGCCGGTTGAACGAACAACTCTCTGCGTTGCCAGCGCCCGTTCGTTGATCGTTCAATTGATTGTTGGAATTCGCGCTGTCGGCGATACAGTCATTCCAATGCGCCGGATCGGACTCCAATCCATCGGACTGATTCTTTGCACCTCGGCTGTCGCCACGGCTGCGGAGGCGCCCGATTACACGCGCGACATCAAGCCGCTTCTCCAAGCCCGCTGTTACGCCTGTCACGGCGCGCTCAAGCAAAACTCCAGTCTGCGATTGGACACCGGCGATTTCATCCGCAAGGGAAGCAAGAACGGGCCGATCGTCACACCCGGCAAAGCCGACAAAAGCCGACTTATCTCGCGCATCACTTCCACACACGAGGATGACCGAATGCCACCGGAGGGCGAGCCGCTCACGCCAGCGCAGATCGCGCTCATTCGTCAATGGATCACTGCCGGAGCCAAATCCCCTGCTGGTGAAAAAGCCGAGATCGATCCCCTCAATCACTGGGCCTTTCGCGCACCGCTCCGCCCAACGTTGCCCAAACCCACTCAAGCCAACTGGGCACGGAATCCCATCGATCAATTCATCGCTGCCGAACACACAAAACACGGGCTCAAGCCTCAACCACCGGCTGACAAAGGCACGTTGCTGCGGCGGGTTCACATCGATCTCACTGGACTTCCGCCCACGCACGCAGAACTCACCGCGTTCATCGCCGACACTTCTGTCGACGCCTATGAAAAGATTGTCGACCGGCTGCTCGCCAGCCCGCAACACTCCGAACGTTGGGCGCGGCATTGGATGGATTTGTGGCGCTACAGCGATTGGTGGGGACTCGGCGCAGAAATGCGCAACAGCCACAAACATATCTGGCACTGGCGCGATTGGATCATGGATTCACTCCAAGCCGACAAGGGCTACGACCAGATGATCCGCGAGATGATCGCCGCCGATGAGTTGTATCCCGAAGATCTCGATCGCATCCGCGCCACCGGCTATCTCGCGCGCCAGTATTTCAAATTCAATCGCAACTCGTGGCTGGAAGAAACTGTCGAGCACACTTCCAAAGCCTTTCTCGGCATCACTCTCAACTGTAACAAATGTCACGACCACAAATACGATCCCTTCACACAGGCCGACTTCTACCGATTCCGCGCCATCTTCGAGCCATACCAAGTGCGCGCCGACCAGCTTCCCGGCGAAACTGATTACGAAAAGAACGGCCTTCCGCGTGCCTTCGATTGCAACCTCGATGCCCCCACATTTCTGTTCATTCGCGGCGATGAAAAGAATCCCGCCAAAGACAAAGTCATCCCACCCGGCGTTCCCGAACTCCTCGCACTAGGTGGGTTCAAAATTCAACCCATCACACTTCCCCCCACCGCACACCAACCCGGACTGCGGCCGTTCATCCTCGAAAATCTGCTTCGTGATAATGACCGCCAAGTGACCACCTCGCGCGTCGCCCTTGCACAAGCCCAAGCCGCACTCAAAGAAGCGCAGTCCGCCAATCGCACTCATCTCCCCGCCGCAACGAACGCAACCATCCTCATTCACCAACCCTCGCCACTCACACAGAAACTCGCAGGAAAGATTCTGTTGGAAGATTTGTTCGACGCAGCGAAACCGGATCTTTGGAAAAAAGTTTCCGGTGACTGGCAATATTCCGGCGGCCGCCTGCTGCAGAAGAGCGACGGCGATGTCATGCGAGGCATCCTGCAAACCAAGTCGCCACCGCCTGCCGATTTCGAGGCCCGATTCAAATTCATCATCACCGGCGGAAAGATGTGGCGCTCCGTCGGCATCAACTTCGACATCGCCGACACCAACGAAGTGCTCGTGTATGTCAGCGCCACCACCGGTGGACCCAAAGTTCAAATCGCTTACAAACAGGGCGCCAGTTACGTCTATCCCAACGATGCTTCGCTCGCGCTGCCGATCAAAGTCGGCGCGCCGCACGAGATTCACCTGCGCGTGCGCGACACACTGATCAATGTCGCAGTCGATGGAAAACACGCGCTCGCATGGCGACTCCCCATCGCGCGCAAGCCCGGCCAACTGGAATTGATCACCTTCGATGCGCAGGCTGCCTTCACCGGTTTTCAGCTGGCTGAACTACCAAAGGAGATCGCGCTGGCCACGACGACCACCGCGCCCACTGCGCCCATCATGAAGGCCGGTCCACTCACGATTGCGCAAGCCACCGCCGCAGTCCGGCTCGCGGAAAAAACAGTCGCACGATTCGAAGCGATCCCCAATCAACTCCGCGCACGTCATGCCGCCAGCATCGCGCAATTCGCACTGCCTTCACCAGCCGACGCGAAGGAACTCGCTCGCGCTGCTGCCAAAGCCGAAAAGTTGGGCGAGGTTTTCAGACTCGAAGAGGAGCTCGCTCGCGCTGAGTTGGAACAGGCGAGGACCGACCCAGCCAAGAAACCTGACACTGAAAAGAAAATTGCAACGGCGAAGTCCGCACTGGATTTGGCGCGCAAAGCGGCCGAGACCCCGAGCGAATCATTCACTGCACCAAAAGGCTCCCTCAAGACGCTTGAGTCGAATCTTGAATCTGAAGCGTCCCGAAGCAAGCCGTTCCCCTTGACGAGCACAGGTCGCCGCAGCGCCCTCGCGGCGTGGATGACCGATCCAAAAAATCCACTCACCGCGCGCGTGGCGGTGAATCACATTTGGGCGCGACACATCGGCCAGCCGCTGGTGCCGACAGTGTTTGATTTTGGGAGAAAGGGCACGGCCCCGACTCATCCCGAATTGCTCGATTGGCTGGCAGTCGAATTCCGCGAAAACGGCTGGAGCATGCGCCATCTGCACCGGCTGATCGTCACCTCGGCGACTTATCGGATGACCTCTTCATCTGCGGGCAACGTTTCTACTGTGGATCCCGAGAACAGATTGCTTTGGCGGATGGCCTCTCGCCGGATGGAGTCCGAAGTGGTGCGAGACAGTTTGCTGCAGCTTGCGGGAATCCTCGACACGACACGCGGTGGACCGCCGGTAAAAGACGATGGCTCGCGTCGACGCGCGCTGTACTTCGTCCACTCACATAACGAGCACAACAAGTTTTTGACGATGTTCGACAACGCCAATGTGCTCGAGTGTTACCGCCGCGAAGAAAGCATCGTGCCGCAACAAGCGCTGGTGCTAGCCAACAGCAAACTCGCACTCGACACAGCGCAGGCGATTGCTTCCAAGCTTTCGAATGTCGGCAATGAAGCGGCCTTTATTGTGACAGCGTTTGAGACGGTCCTTTCCACAACACCGACCCTGAATGAGCAGGCCGAATGCGCCAAGGCGATGGCGGCTTGGCGCGAACTGGCGATCGCGCATCAACTGCCGCAGGCGGAATCCCGCGCTCGAACGAACCTCATTCACGCGTTCCTGAATCACAACGATTTTATCATCGTCAGATGAGCCGCAGCGAATGAAACCCCGTTCCCCAATCTGTGGCTGCGCCGGAACTCACCGACGCGCTTTTCTTGCGGACATCGGGATGGGCTTCACGGGACTGGCGCTCGGTGCCGTGTTGAATCGGGACGGAATTGCGCGCGCATCCACTCCCGGTGTCTGGCATCCGCCGACAGGCAAACCCCACTTCACTCCGAAAGCCAAAAGCGTCATCTGGCTTTTCATGAATGGTGGGGTGAGCCACATGGAGACTTTTGATCCGAAGCCCGCGCTCACTCAATACGCCGGCAAATCGATTGGCGAAACGCCGTTCAAGGATGCGCAGGATCCAGAGAAGCTGAAACTCGCGCGGGTGACGGTGGTGAATGACGCCAACGGCCAGCAGCGCAATAAACTTTATCCGACACAGGTCGCCTTCCAAAAACGCGGCCAGAGCGGCATCGAAGTGAGCGATTGGCTACCGAACATCGGTGCGATGGTGGACGACATCGCGATCGTCCGATCGATGTACACCACCGACGACAATCACGGTGCGCAAACGCAGTTCCATTCCGGTCGGCACATGCTCGATGGGGAATATCCGACGCTCGGCGGATGGGTCCGCTACGGACTGGGCTCGGCCAATGACAACCTGCCGCAATTTATCTCGATGGGGATGCGCGAATATTGGAACGCGAAGGACGGCCACTATCTCGGGCCAGAGTACGACGCGGTTCCGCTTCGAGTGGATCCGGCCAACCCACTCGATTACGCCAAGCCGGAATCAGATTTACGCACGGAAGAGCAGCGGCTCTCCTTCGATTTTGTCGCCAGACTCAACCGTCTTCGAGCGATCGAGTATCCATCGGACGCCGTGCTCGCGGCGCGGATCAAATCGTATGAGCTGGCGTTTCGCATGCAAACATCCGTCCCCGAAGTGCTCGATCTCAAAGTTGAAAGCGAAGAAACGCGACGGATGTACGGCATCGACCAGAATGAGTCGCGCGTTTTTGGCCAGCAGTTGCTCGCGGCGCGGCGATTGGTGGAGCGCGGTGTGCGGTTCATCCAGATCCAACACGGCGGTGGTGGCGCTGGAGCTTGGGATGCGCATGGCAACTTGAAGGGGAATCACTCGGGCAACTGTCGGCAGGTGGACAAACCCATCGCCGGCTTGCTGCAGGATTTGAAACAACGCGGGTTGTTGCAGGATACGATGGTGATTTTCGGAACGGAATTTGGGCGAACACCCGGCACGCAAGGGAGCGATGGGCGGGATCATCACATTTACGGCTTCTCAGTTTTCATGGCTGGCGGCGGAATCAAAGGCGGCACTGTGCATGGCAGAACTGACGAGATTGGTTTTCACGCCGTGGAGCATCGTCATTATGTGACGGATGTGCACGCGACGATCCTGCATCAGTTGGGTTTGGATTCGCGCCAGTTGGAGATTCCCGGGCGCAAGCGATTGGACATCGACCACGGTTCTGTGATCAAAGCCATTCTGGCCTGATGCTGTTTCTTACTTGGCGCGGCGCAGCCGACGTATCACCACGACGATGAGGGTGGCAACCGCGAGCGTCAGGAGAAAATCACCTGCGTGAATGTGTGGAGCACCATCCAGGTGCAGAAGCATCGTACCCATCAGGCAAATAACATCCGGAATTCAGCGGTCGTGTGCAAGCCCCGAATCGACTAGTTCACGTGAACGAACTCGTTCGATTCGAGCAACACTTGCGCGAGTCTTTCCCAGCGATTGAGCGGAGAATTATCAGGCGGCAATTGTGCGCCGCCTGTGCCGTAACGGTTGGCCTGTGGATTGCCTTTAGTTTTTCCAGCGGGGCGAGCAGCGGGTGTCTCGACGCGTTTTGGCGCGGTGACATCCGGCTGCTTGTCCACATATGCCATCGCCAGTTTCAATTCGCCCGATGAAGGGGCGCGTTGCAAGGCCAACTCGTAAAGCGCGCGGACTTTGTCTTCATTGCTGTCGGCGGTGCGCACTTCGGAACGATCGACCATGGCGCGAACTTGATGAATCACAAACGGGCTATTCATCAAGAAGAGCGCCTGTTGCGGCACGGTCGTCTCGATGCGCTGGCCGGAAGACATATCCGGATTGGCGAAGTCGAATGTGCGGAACATCTCGGTCAACGTCAGGCGATCCACCAAGCCGTACACCGTGCGGCGCTTAGTGTCGATTCCCAAATCCGTCGGCCGCCCCCCGATGGTGTGATTGAGTTTTCCAGAAACGGCGAGGAGCGAATCGCGGAATGATTCGAAGTCGAGCCGTTGCATATTCCATCGCCAAACCAGCGTGTTGCTTGGATCCATCGTCCGGTACGCGGGATTCTCGCCGGACTTCTGCTGGTACGTGTTGGAGGTCATGATCAGGTGATGGAGTTTCTTGATGGACCAACCGTTGTCCACAAACCATGTCGCGAGCCAATCGAGCAGTTGCGCATGTGTCGGTGCATCGGTGCGCAATCCGAAATCGCTTGAGGCCCGGACGATTCCCTCGCCGAAATGCCATTGCCAAACGCGATTGACGATAACGCGTGCGGTGAGCGGATTGTCGCGACTGGCGATTGCCTGCGCCATTTCGAGCCGGCCGGAACCATTTTTGAAAGGCTGACGGTCAGCGCCCGAAGCAATCTGAATGAACTGACGCGGAACCACGGGGCCGCGATTGGCAGCCTCGCCACGGATGAGCACTGTCGAGTTGCGGGGAACATCGGAGTCACCCACGGTCATGGCACGAATGGGTGCGCCGGGATGCGTCGTGTCCAAAGTCATCACCTTGGATTGAATCAGTTGATAACGATTATTGAATTGGTTGCCCAAGAGTCGGCGCATATCGCGCTCATTGAGTTCGACGGGCGATGACTGGCCAAAAATGATTTGTCGAATGGCCTCTTGATCGGCATCGGGCAATCCGTCAGGAAGATTGGCGAGAGCGGAGGTGTCCGGCACGTTGGCTTTGCCTTTGGCTTTGGCTTTCGGTGCCTTCTTTTGTTTCGGGGCCGGAGCGCTGGCTGTCTTGACGGTGTTCTTGATCTGTTTTTGCCAAGCACCCTCCGCGTCCTTGAACAGTTTCGCGTAAATGTCGGCGACATCTTTGAGCGACTTCAGTTCGGCGCCCTCGAATGCCTTTGCGACGATGGGGTTCACAAGCTTGTCAGCATTCTTGTTTGCGACAATCTCAACGGAAAGTTTCTTGGCCGCCTCGACAAACTCCGCTTGCGGAAGCGCAGCGAATGCGACCCACGGTGCCATGACTGAGTGGTGCTTCGCGGCCCAACCGCTCAGGGTCGTCGCCCAATTCTCGAAGAGAGTCAGATCGAATTCGCCTTCGCGAGCCGCCAGTGCAGCAGGACGTTTCTTGTTGCTGGAGATGTGTTTTTGAGCTGCGAGCATGTACTTCGTCGCGTCGTCCCGGTACTTGACGAGCACTTTGTCCTTTTCCAACTGCATGAAATTTGCAGCTTCCTCGGCAATGGCCGCCACTTGTTTGAGATAGTCATCATGCTCAGGTGTACCTGCGGGTACGAAGAGCGGAGTGCCAGCTGGTGAATCGTAAGTGGATGCGAAAACGCCGTGTAACGAGTAGTAATCTTTCGTCGGAATCGGATCGAACTTGTGATCGTGGCAACGCGCACAGGCGACTGTGAGCCCCATCAATCCCTGTGTGACCACATCGATGCGGTCATCAATGATGTCATTTGCGTTTCGCATGAATCGTTTGCCGACGGTGATGAAGCCCAAAGCAGCCAACTCATCCTTTTCCGAACCGAGATCGAGTCGGTCGGCCGCGAGCTGTTCTAGTATGAACCGGTCGAACGGCTTGTCTTCGTTGAATGACTTGATGACGTAATCGCGATAAGTCCACGCATTCGGATAACGGCTATCGGGACGATTGCCTCCAGCCCGGTCGCCACTCGTATCGGCATATCGCGCGACATCCAGCCAATGACGACCCATCCGTTCACCATAATGGGAAGACTTGAGCAGTCGATCGATGAGCTTCGCGTAGGCGTCGGACGCATTGTCCTTCAAAAACGCTTCGACCTCTCCCATCGACGGCGGCAGCCCCGTCAAATCGTATGAGGCGCGGCGAATGAGCGCACGTTTATCCGCCTGCGCAGCGGGAACAATTCCCTGCGCAGTCTGCTTTTGCAGGATGAAAGCGTCGATGGGGTTCTTAACCCATTTCTTGGAATCCTTCACTTGCGGTACAGCAGGCTTGGCGATGGGTTGAAAAGCCCAGTGCGTCTTGACCTTTTCTGGATCATACAAGATTTTGGAGATGACCTTGCCGACAGCCGTAACCCGCGGATCGGGTGCGCCCATGGTGATCCACTGCTCAAAATCGGCGATTTCACCTTCGGAAAGTCCCGGCCCTTTGGGCGGCATGGACAAATCTTTGTCGGTCTTTTTGATGGCCTTGATGAGCAGGCTCTTTTCAGGTTTGCCAACGATAAATACTGGCCCCGAGTCGCCACCGCCGAGCATCGCGGACTTGGTATTCAGGGCGAGATTGCCCTTCGTCTTGGTCTCAGAACTGTGGCACTCGTAGCAGCGCGAGGCCAAAACGGGCCGGATTTTCTTCTCAAAGAAATCCGCCGCTTTGGGGTCGAGCTTGGCATCCTGCGCGAGCGCGGGCAGCGCCATCACAATCCCCGTGACACAGACAGACAACCGATGAGACATCCAATTTATTTTCATGACTTGGTAAACGAATCGGTTTGCCATTTGGCAAACCGATTCAGTGCAAACTTATTTCTGCTCAACCGCGTGTTCGTCAGGCAATCAATTCTTTGACCACATTACCGTACACATCAGTCAGGCGGAAATCCCGGCCGTTGTGGCGATAGGTAAGCTTCTCGTGATTGAAGCCGAGGAGCGCGAGGACGGTCGCATGCAAATCATGCACATGCACCTTGCCGTCCACCACATCATAGCCAAATTCATCGGTCTTGCCGTGTACTGTTCCGCCCTTCACGCCACCGCCCGCCATCCACGCGCAGAACGCTTTGTTGTGATGGTCTCGACCCGGCTCAGCACGGCCGCCGCGATCGTGACGCGGAGTGCGTCCGAACTCGCCGCACCAGATGATGAGCGTGTCTTTGAGCATGTCACGCTGCTTGAGATCTTCGAGCAATGCCGCAATCGGCTGATCAATTTCAGTGCCCTTGCGCGTGATCGCCTGCTTGACGTTTGCATGATGATCCCAGCCGTTGTTCCAGACTTGGACAAATCGAACGCCCTTCTCCACAAGTCGACGAGCGGTGAGCAGCTTGCGGCCCATGTCGCTCTCTCCGTACAAGGCGCGTGTGGCCTCGGATTCGCGAGCGATATCAAATGCGTCTTTGGCTTCCGTCTGCATGCTGAAAGCGAGTTCGAAGGACTGGATTCGTGCCTCGAGCGCCGCCTCATTCTTGAGGTTGTCGGCATGCTGCTCATTCAGTTTCTTGAGCAAATCCAATTGTTCGCGCTGTTCATCAAGAGAAAGATTGTAGCTGCGGATGTTCTCGATCACCCGCTCGATGTTGCCGCCGACACTCGACACCAAAGTGCCCTGATACGCGCCAGGCAAGAATGCTGAACGCCAGTTTTGTGCGCCGCCCAAGCCACCTCCCAATGAGATGAATCCAGGAAGATTTTGGTTTTCAGTCCCCAAACCGTAAAGCACCCACGAACCCATCGAGGGTTTCACCAGTCGGCCGGAGCCAGTGTTCATCATCACCGTGGCGAATTCGTGCGACGGCACATCCGTCGTCATCGAGCGGATCACCGCAATGTCGTCGATGTGCTTGCCGATATTGCTGAACACTTCGCAAACCTCTGTGCCGCTCTTGCCCGTCTTGGTGAACTTGAATGGCGACGGCAACGGAATGCCGCCGATCTCCTTCACGTTCTGATCGGCGTACTTGACCATGCCCGGCTTCGGATCCCAAGTATCCAAGTGGGTCGGCCCACCTTGAGCGAAGATGTGAATGACGCGCTTCGCCTTTACTGGAAAATGCGGCGTGCGCGATACGAGCGGCGAGCGGGAGGCGCCCTGTGCTTGAAAAGTCTCGCCCAACAATGTGCCCAATCCGATGGCTCCCATTCCCATGCCAAACCGGTTCAAGAACTGGCGTCGGGTGGAAAAGTAATCCTGCGTTTGCGGCATGTGTTCTTTTGGATTCATATTTATTATACGTTCAAACTTCGTTTGGCCTCATGCCAAACACAATTAATCTGCTGTCTCGACGTCTTTGGACGCACTTGGGATACACAAATTCGCGATATTTTGTAAGTAAACTACCCCCATTACCGCTCAAAAGCAGCTTGGCAACTTGTAATGATTGAGCGACCGGACCGCGCGACTACACTTTCAACAAATCGCGCGCCTCAGTAATTCCCGGGGCTGGCTTGCCAAATTCGCTGGCTGTGACCCGAGCCAAGGCGATGAGTTGCCGCGAGCGGAATGCTGGCCGCGTGGCTGCGTATTCTTCAGTGACTGTGCGATAATACTTCTCAGCATGCAGTGCGCCGTCCTCGCTGATGGCGTAACGCAGCATCAAATCAAATATGCCTCGTGGCGCAAAGTTGAGTTCCGAGTAGCGATGCACGACAGCCGCCGCGCGTCCCTGCAGGTTTTGGCGAATGGCTTCTTCGGCCTCGCGCAACAATGTGGCGGCATCAGCTCCCTTCACTTGATCGACATGCCATTTCACCGGCAATGGAGACCAATTCAGGAAATCACCACCGCGATTACCACGATCGAGTGCCACCTGATACGCGCCGAGGATGAGACAGGCAAAGGTGTTTCGAGGCCGACTCACGCGCGCCAGATTGCGCCACGCATTTGCCGAATCGCAGGCGTGAACGCCGATGCTGTCGCCGTGCACGCTGCCGAGCGGTTTACCTGGCTGCTCTTCTTGCGGCCGACGGCCATGATCGCGCAAGATAAGTTGATTGGCCGCCAGTGAAATGGCCTCGCCAATCGCCGAAGGAGCGAAGCCCTCGGCAAGAGCCGTCGCTGCTGCCGCCGCCGCTTGTGCCGCAGTGGATTTGAAGATGGTCTGCCCGAGCTGTTCCACCCACGCATCGTCGGGCACCCGCGTTCCAGGCGTGCGATCGAGCAGCTTGTGTTCTTCAAGAAGTTTGGGGAGCAATTTACGCGGCATATCCGGCGTTTCAGCGCGGTTGTAGCCCTCCGATTTCACGCAGTAGTGCAACGATTGCCGCAGCATCGTGTGCGCGTGGGCTTTGCCGACCACATCCACCAAGTCCCACGAACGGTACGCCAGCGCCACGCGATGGACTTCTGTTTCGTCCTCCACCGTGTGCAATAGGTGATTGAACGCGTCATCCGCCGATTCCTGTGCGATAGCCGCAAGCGCCTTCTCTGCCTCGGGCAAATCTTTTTTATGAACGGCCGCGCGAAGCTGTGCGGCGTCCGGCTTGCGATCGGTCGCTGGCGCAGGTTTGATGAGCTGCAGGACTTCCGATTTGCGCCCGCCTTTTTCCTGAATGCGCGATGTGTTCCTGTAAAGCACCTTGAAAACCGGCAGCGCCTGTTGCGCGCCAGTCAATTCTTTGGACATGTGCAGCGCGGGCGAAAGCGCCATCAATGTGTGGAAGCCGATGTAATCCTCGCCACCGAATGTACGGGCATTGGCGAGCGCAGCGGCGGCAGTGAGCTGACGCAGATCGGTGCCGGCCTTCATCTTCTCCGTAAGCGCAGGGAAAAGTTTGGCGGGCGACGTTTCCTGCATGAGTCGAACGAGAGGTTCGAGCGCACCGAAGTCCAGCGATTCACTCGGCTCGGCTGCAAATGCGGGTGCGAGACCCAGTTCGGAGGCCATGCTGATGCCAACGCTGGCGGCAAGCGCGCCACGGCTGACATCGGTTAGGAATTCACGACGAGTAGTGGATGTTTTCATGGTGTTCTAAATAGGAAGGGTTGTTGAGCCGGTAAACTACATTGTTAGACGGGGAGGCCAATGACAAAGTTATCTCAACCCGGATGTCATCCATGAAAACCACCCGCCTTCAGCGATGGCGGATTTTATCCAGCAGCACAGCGCCGAGTATGACCAGCCCGAGCACCACCTTCTGCGTGTAGCTCTCGACATTGGTGAGATTCATTCCGTTTTGGATGACGGCAATCGTGAGCGCACCGATAAACGTTCCAAACATCTTGCCCTCGCCACCGCTCAAGCTGGCGCCTCCGACGACGACCGCGGCGATCACATACAATTCGTACATGTTACCGTAAGTGGCCGATCCGCTCTTGTACAACGAAGCCATAAACACACCACCGAGTCCGGCCAGCAGTGCGCTTGCGATGTACGCAAACATGAGCACACGTTGCACGGGCACTCCCGATAGCCTGGCCGCCTCGCGATTGCCACCGACGGCATATAAATATCTGCCCAGCTTCGTCCGCGACATCAGCACGTGTGCCAGCGCATACAACGCAACCATGAGCACCACGGCATTGGGCAGACCCAAAAAATCCGCACCCCGCCCCAGCCACATGAACGAATCGGGGATTTCCGCAATGGACTGCCCCTCGGCCAGCGTGAAGGCAAGCCCGCTGCAAACGAGCATCATCGCCAGCGTGACGATGAAGGGTGGAATCCCAAACTGCGTGATCATGCCGCCCGAAAATGCGCCGATGACTCCGCACAACAACACCGCCGCGATGCAGGCGATGATCATCCCCGACGCCGTTGCGTTCATCCCGCCTGCGCAGTCGCGGATCAATTTTGCCGCCAGCACAGCCGAAAGCGCGATCAGACTGCCGACCGAAAGATCGATGCCCCCGGTGACAATGACCAGCGTCATCCCAATGGCGATGACCGCGATCACAGCAATCTGATTGGCGATATTCAGCAGATTGCTGGCATTCAGAAAAATCGGCCAGCGATAGCGAAGCGGCGCGAGCAACACAGGTTCGCCGAGCGATGGGAAATCCGTTTTCAGATCGGAAAACACTTCCCACTCCGAGGTCGCCTGTGTGCAGGCGATCGCGTGGAGCTTGCCTCCCGTCGCAACGATTTTCATCAAAGCCTCACGAGCATCCTTTGGCTCACCTTGGATCACAGCAAGCACTCGTGCGCCCGATGCGATCAGCTCTGCATTGAGCCGCTTTGCAAAGGCGACATCCTCCGCCTGTTCGCGGACAGCGATCACAACGAGCGCGTTCCCCCCAAATTGTTTTTTGATCAACTCACCCACTTGAACCGCCGCGACCTCGCCGGTGGCCGATTGCTCCGTGTAGGTGGCGACACTGAAAAAAGCGCACAGGAGAAACAACACAAGAACCATGCCGTAGTCAGTGAACCATCGGGAAAGTACGCGTTTCATTTTTTATGCGACGGCGAGTTGCATGATTTGTTCCTGAGTGGCGAGACGGGCATCGGCGATTTCACCCGTCACCCGGCCTTCGTGCATGATCAGTATCCGGTCAGCCATCCCGAGCACCTCGGGCAATTCGGAGCTGATCATCAGAATCGCTTTTCCCTGCGCGGCCAGCTCGTTCATGAGCAGATAAATCTCAAATTTGGCGCCGACATCGATGCCGCGCGTCGGCTCATCGAAAATGAGCACGTCGCAATTTCGCGCCAGCCATTTAGCCAACACGACCTTTTGCTGGTTGCCGCCGGAGAGATGGCCGGCACGCTGTTCCATGTGCGGCACCTTGATTTTGAGCGTGTCCACAAATTGGCTGAACTCCTCTCGTTCGCGTCGCATCGAGACAAATCCGTTGGGCGCAAACCGGTTTAGATTCGGCAGCCCAAAATTCTCGCGCACGGAATGCCCCATCACAAGCCCCTGCAGTTTGCGATCCTCGGTCAGCAATCCAATCCCCGCGGCGATCGCATCGCGCGGGCTGCGGATGTTCAGCGGCTTTCCGTCGAGAAACACTTTGCCTGCCTCGCGCTTGTCGGCACCGAAGATCAGCCGGACCGTTTCCGTGCGACCCGCGCCGACCAACCCCGTGAGCGCAAGAATTTCTCCGCGCTTCACCGTGAAGGACACATCGCGCACGGCGCGTCCGGAACGCAGGCCTTGAACCTCCAATCTCGCGTCCCCGATCGGAACCACGCGCGCAGGAAATTCATCCTTCAGCTCGCGACCCACCATCAACTCAATCATGCCCGCGCGAGTGAGTTCGCCGATGGGCTTCTCGCCCACATTGATTCCATCGCGCAGAAAAGTCACACGGTCAGCGATCGCAGAAATCTCATCCAGCCGGTGACTAATATAGATGATGCCGATGCCGTGTTTCTTGAGGTCGCGAATGATGTCGAACAGTCGCGCAACCTCGTGATGAGTGAGCGCGGCGCTCGGCTCATCCATGACGATGATGCGGGCATCGAAAGCCAGCGCCTTGGCAATCTCCACGAGCTGTTGCTGCGCCGTGGTGAGCCGACGGCATGGCGCATCCAGATCCATTTCAACACCGAGTCGCCTGAACAAATCGGCGGCGCGCTGTCGCTCTTCGGCCGGCGCGAGAAATCCGGCACGGGTAATTTCCTGACCGAGGAAAATATTTTCCCACGCCGTGAGCGCGGGGATCAGATTGAATTCCTGGTAGATGATCGCGATGCCGGCCCGGCGCGAATCGTGCGGCGAATGAAACACAGTTTCACGCGCTTCAATCTCGATCACGCCGGCATCCGCCCGATGTGCGCCTCCGAGCACTTTCATGAGCGTGCTTTTGCCAGCGCCATTCTCGCCCAACAACGCCAGCACTTCACCCGAACGCAGCGAAAGATTCACGCCGCGCAAGGCGTTCACGCCGGGGAACGACTTGTCGATTCCGCGCATCGAGAGCAATGGCGCGGTGCCGCTCACAGGCCGAGAGATTTTTCCAGGGCGCGACGCATGACAACGGCATCGGGTTCAATGCCAGTCCAGTATTGCACGCCAATGATGCCTTGATTGACCAGCATTCCCAATCCATCGAGCGCCGCGCAACCACGCGATTGGGCATCGCGAATCCATCGCGTGCGGGGTGGATTACCGATCACGTCGGCGACGACCATTCCCGGCTGCAGCGAGTCGGTGTCGATATCCAGCCGCGCCTCGGCATCGTATAAGCCGATGGAAGTGGCGTTGATCACGATGTCGGTTCCGGCAGGTACAAAAAAAGTTCCGCTCCAGTGGACCCATCCGCTTTCGATCTTCAATTTGTCACGCAACAGCGCGGCCAATTCTGCGCCGCGTTCCTGTGTGCGGTTCACAATCGTGATCTTCTTCGCACCAGCCAAAGCAAGCTCGACCGCGATGGCCCGCGCTGCTCCGCCCGAGCCGAACAAGACGACGGATTTGCCGCGTGCGACGGTGATCGACTCCAGTGATTTTAGAAACCCTTTGCCATCGGTGTTCTCGCCAATGAACCGGTCGCCACGGCGCACAACACAGTTCACGGCTCCCATCAGCGCCGCCGATTCGCCAAGCCCATCGAGGTGCTCGATGACGGTGACTTTGTGTGGCAGGCTGCAATTGAAACCTCGGTAGCCCATGCTTTTTGCGCCGCGCACGGCCGCGCCGAGTTCTTCGGGAGACACTTCCATGTTGATGTATCGCCAATCAAGCTGATGATGAGCGAAGGCCGCTTCCATCATGGCGACGGTGGGATTGCCCGCTGCCCCTTGCGACATCGAGCCGACCAGCGCCGGGCAAAAGTTGGATGACTGCGACATGATTGCCAGCGTCGGGCGAAGGATTATTTCAGAGTCGGATCTTTGTCGGCGTCCGACTTGCGATATAGGCTCGTGGGAATGAGCATCTCAGCAGGAAGTGTTTCTCCTTTGGAATGGCGGATGATGGCATCGACAATCTGTACGCCCATCCTGTCGGGGAACTGGATCGGATCGGCGTAAATCTTGCCTTCTTTGATCGCCTGTTTTCCTTCGGGCATTCCGTCAAAACCGACGAGCGTGACTTGATCGGCCTTGTTTGCTTTTTCGAGCGCCGCGCGCGCGCCGAGTGCTGCGGGATCGTTGATGGCGAAGATGCCGCGCATGTCCGGATGCGCTTGCAAGGCGTCCTCTGCCGCTTTGTAGCCGATGTCTTTCGCGCCGCCACTTTCGAGTTCGGTCACGATCTCAATCTTGGCTTTGCCACTGGCATTGTGCGCATCGATCACCTCGCGAAATCCTTTCACGCGCAGGATGCAAGATTGCGCCTGCTTGAAATGAAGCACCGCCACCTTGCCGCCGTTCTGTCCCAGCTTTTCGATCATCGCTGCACCGGCTTCTTTTCCGCCGCCGAAATTGTCGGTGGCAATTTGAGTGACGATTTTCACGCCCGGCTCGTTGCACGGAATATCCACGGTGAAAATCGGGATGCCCGCCGTGTTCGCTTCCTGGATGATCGGCACGATGGACTTGGCATCTGCCGGGCTGAGAACAATCGCGCTCACGCGCTTTACAATGAAGTCCTTCACCTGGTTGCCCTGCTTGGCAATATCCTTGTCCGCGCTGACGACGATGGTGTCGTAACCGCGCTTGCGCGCCTCGGCCGTGATGTTATCGCCGATGATTTTGAAAAACGGATTGTCCAACGTCAGCAGCGAGACTCCGATTGTGCCTTTGGATTTGGCCGTGGGCTTGGGTGCGGGCGTTGCCCCTTCGTTGTCAGCGGCAGGCTTGCCGCAACCGATGAAAATGGCCGAGGCCACTGCGAGCAACAGGAGATTCTGTTTCATATTTATTTTGTGATGTTGGGCCGTTTGATTTCTGGATCAGAGCTTGCCGGTTTTCAGGAACTCATGACGAACAGGAGCCGTCACGCGCTTTCCCGTTGTGGAAATAAAAGTGACCGCACCCGGAGTAAACTCGAGCGACTTCACGTTTTCAAATCCGGCCGGGATTTTTACGGCGCCTTGTATGTAGTTCACCGAAGTCGGTTGATCGGCGCTCAGTTTGATGGCCGTCACCATGCCCGCTTTGGTCAGCACGTTTTCGCTCGTCGATGTCGCCAATCCATCCGCGAAATGAGCGGTGACATCTTCAAGACCCAGACAGTTATTGCGGCCGTTCCACGGATGACCGTGACGCCCGTGATTCTCAATCCAGAAAACAGTCGAGCGCAGCACCGCTTGATCCTTGAGCGAGAACCAAAGAAAACCTTCGTCCTGAAAAGTGGCAGCCGTCCATGCTGGGCCGCCCGACTTTTCCGCAGGCTCGTTGAAAATCTGTACCAGATCCGCATAGCCGAATCGCGCGGGCAACTGCGTGAGATTGGCGTCGGGCTGTTCCTTCCACGCCACGGGAACCTTCGCTAGATCACTCCATTTGGCGCCGGGCAAAAGCGATTGATACTCGCGCGATTTTGGATCGCCGAAGATTCCCGGATACGTCATGCCAAATTGAATCGCGCTCGTGGCCAGCCGCACCGCTCCTTCTTTCTCCGGCATGGACAGCGTGGCGTGATGTCCCAAAGGGACGTTGCCGGCGAACCCCGAAATGATGTGCCGCGAATAAACCACATTCTCGCCCTCCACCAACGAAAGCTCTTTTGTCACCCTGCCTTTGCGAGCGGTTGTTTCGAGCGACATCGAGAGCGTGGTGACTGCGCCGTTTTTCTGGACAGTTGCGTTGCCCCATTTTGAACCGGCCACCTCGCCATGCGGCGGATGCTTTTCTCCCGCGACCACTTCCGAATTACCACCGAATGGCATGCAGAAAAAATCACCGCGCAGCGGCACCAACACCGGCACGGGCATCTTGCTGGCCTTTTCAAACTGCCACGGACTGATGTGATACGGCTGCACCGGCTTGGCGCTGCCGCGAAAGAAAGTGACCGGCGCCATGTGTCCGCCCAACGCCGTCACAGCCAGGCCAACCTCTTTGGTTTCGAGCACGAATGAGGGCTGGGAATGAATGGATTTGGTCGGCGCGGCGGCAAGCGGAAAAGCCGCCAAGATGGAAAGTGTCATTAGTAATTTCATGATTGGAGTGGTTCGTGCCGTTGTCATTTCATTTCTGAGTGACGAGGTCAATCACCGACAAACAAAGAACCGCTTCACTACAGCTTCAATAGCACCCACTCACTTCGGCCACGCCGCCAGAACTGCGCCCGCGATCGTCAAGGACACGACAGGGTAGCCTGCGGTAATGAGGAAGAATCGCAGCGAGTGCCGCTCGAAGAGGTGGTTGATGGCGATGGGCATGGCGGTGAAGCCGACGCCCAGCATCAGGCCCGTGCCCGCGCCACAAGCGGGGCTGGCGCAGTTCATCGCCTTCAACGCGATGGCCAGCACAAACACCTCCATCATCGACATGAGAAACGTCAGGGTCATCGTAACGCCCATTCCCTTGGTCTTGCACTGGTCGATTTCCTCCTGACCGATTTTCAGTTCGGCAATCCACGGCTTGAGGAAGACTTTTGGCGAAAACCACAGGCCGCCCAGTGAGTATACGACCAGGCCGGTGACGAGGATGGCGGGGTAGTTGAGCTCGGAGAATTGCATGGGCAGTTTGGATTTTGAGTGTTGCCAGATTAGTGAAGACTGCGGCCACCTGCAAGGCTACAGCTTCTTGAGCAACTCGGCGGCTTTGTCCTCAAAAAGTTTTTGCCATTCGGGCGCGAGCAGGCAGTCGCTGTCTTCCTGCGCGTGCCCGCGATTCTTGAGCTGCTCGGCGGTGGGCGAATAATAAATGTAGCCGTTGGAATAGCCGGCAACAAAGGTGTAGTCATGCGGCGACCGCTTCTTGATGTTCAGCCCGATCTGCACGGTCAACTCGCCGGGAAAACTGACGAGCACAAAATCGCCGATGCGCAGCCCCATCACTTCGGCGTCGAGCGTCTTTTTGCCAGCGGCCACATTCTGCGCGTGGTGCATTTTCAGCAGTGCCAGATTGGTGTTCACGCGCGTCAGCTCTTCCATCGTGTGGATGTTGGCGATGTACTGGAATAGGTTCGTGCGGTTCTCGGCGTCGAGCTTGGCGAGCCCGTCTTTGCCCAGCCGCTGCTCGTGCAGATAGCGGTGGGAAGAGGCGGAGGGAAACTCGGCTGCCAGTCCATATTTCACGGCCAGCGGCATGAAGGTTTTCAGATTGAGGCTCGTGCCTTTGAGCGATTGCATCAGGCGCGTCTGCTCGGTTTGCAACGCCTCGATGTGTGGCACGAGGTCGGCACGAGGCAGCACCAGCGTTTGGTGAATCACTTTCAGCGGGGCGGCTTCCTTGACGGAGATTTGCTTAAACGCCTTGAGCGTGCGCAGGCCCAGCATCATTCCCAGTGGCTCGGCATCGCGCGGGTTGTGCGTGTCCTTGTATTGCACCGGGTTGATGTCGCCCGCGCAACCCTGCACGAAGAACGCCATCGCGCCCTCGCCCAACTGCTCCTCGATGGTCGCGGAGGCAAAGCCCGTGATGTCGGCCGTGTTGCCCTTGCCCGGCACGCCTTGGATGGGATGAATCGCAAAATTATACACCACCGCCAGCGGACGGCCATTGGCGCGGTCCAGTCGCAGGATGCCGATTTCCGGATCCACCGGGCCGATGCCCGCCACCGCTTCATCGGGCGGCAGCGAATAGGCGTGGCGCACATCGGCCTCGCGGCCATTCTTCAATCTGAGCCTGCGGTTTTCCATGATGCGATCCTCATGGCCCACGCCCGCGCCCGCCTTCACCGGCACCATCTCTTTGAAAGCCGCTGTCACCGCCTGCACCGTGCGCGCCTCCACATCCGCGCACACCACGCCGTGACAATGACTGGCATTGATGAGCACGTGCTCGGGCGCGATGTTAAACCCCTTGCGCAACGCCGCGCGGACATTGGGCAGATAATCATTCCGAATATGGCCAATCCCGCCGATGGCCACGGCGTCCACCGTGATGAGGACCACGGAGTGGGTTCCCTGCCGCAGCGCCAGCGCCTTCACATACAAGGGATCATTGGCTGGCCCGGCTTCTTTGTGCGTGATGTCCACCTTCGCGACACCGGCCCATAACGGCTCGGCCGCGCGCGTGTCGGCCACAAGAAACAATGCAGCCAGGACGACCGGGACAGACAATGAGAAAGTGCGCATGATTTTGTTCCAGTGGTTGCGCCCCGATTCAACTCTGGCAGACATGATTGTCAACCCAAGGTTGAACGAATGTTGATGCCCCTGGCAGGTGTGCAGAACAAAAGGCGGACGAAGAACTGCGGGTGCTGATGGACGCCGAGAAATAGGGCAGAGACTCGGGCAATGCCAGTGGTCACCACTCAGATTGAAAAGAAAAAGCAGCCTGAGGGCTGCTTTTGTTTCTGCTAAATGGGGACAGGATTACTTGGCGCCTTGATCGATCCAAGCGCGAATGAGGCCAATCTCTTCAGGCGATAGCGGCTTGGCTTTTCCTTCGGGCGGCATCGCGGTATCGGCGTCCAGTCCAGAGGAGGCATGGATAATCCGGCTGTCGGCGCTTTTCCCAACTTCGATGGCTTTGCCGCTCTCGCCGCCGCGCATGACTGCGGGCAACGTATCCAGACGCAGCTTGGCCTTTTGCTTTTCGGAGCCGTGGCATTTCACGCACGAGGCTTCAAACAGCGGCTTGATGTCTTTGTCAAATGTGACGCCAGTTTTCTTGGCAGCTGGTGGCAGTTTGGTTTTGTCGATGGCTGCATTGACGACCATCACGATGGCCAACAAGGCGCTCGCGATCATTCCGGTTTGGATCATTCGTTTCATGTTTTTCAAAAAGCCCGCGCAATAAAGCAACACTTGGACGGAGTGCCAAGTTTTTTTATCAATTAGATTTGTGTCTGCACAAAAAAAAGCCGGGCGCTTGGAATGGCGTCCGGCTTTTGTGAATTATTTCGGTGGTTACTTCATCTGCTTCACTTTTTCCCAGCGCTTGGTCTTGGCGCTCTTGAGCACAGCGTCGGTGACGTAGTCGGTGGCGAGGCCGTCCTTGAAGGTCGGGCCGGCGGGCTTGCCAGTGTCCAGACCCTTCACGAAGTCCGCCACTTGGTGAACGAAGCTGTGCTCGTAACCGATCTGCAGGCCGGGCACCCACCAGTGTTTCATGTACGGCTGGTCGCCATCGGAGACGTGGACGCTCTTCCAGCCGCGCTCTTTGCCCTCGTCCTTGTAATCGAAAATCTGCAGGCGATGCAGGTCGTGCAGGTCCCACTTGAGGCTCATGTTCTCGCCGTTGATCTCGAGGGTGTAGAGCGCCTTGTGGCCGCGGGCGTAGCGGGTGGACTCGAAGAGGCCGAGCGAACCGTTGTTGAAATGGCAGAGGAACGCGCTCGCGTCGTCGATGGTGACCTTCTGCACCTTGCCGGTCTCGACGTGCTTGCGTTCTTTGATGAACGTCTCCGTCATCGCGGTGACGTCCTTCACGCCGCCGTTGAGCCACATGGCGGTGTCGATGCAATGAGCTAGTAGATCGCCGGTGACGCCGCTGCCGGCGACCTTGGCGTCCAGACGCCAGAGACCCGCGCCGCCCTGCGGAAGATCGGCGTTGATGGTCCAGTCTTGAAGGAAGTTGGCGCGGTAATGGAAAATCTTCCCGAGCTTGCCTTCGTCGACGAGTTGCTTGGCGAGCGTGACGGCGGGGCAGCGGCGGTAGTTGTACCAAACCATGTTCGGCACTTTGGCCTTCTGCACGGCGGCGAGCATCTTCTCGGCTTGCGGACCGTTCAGACCGAGCGGCTTCTCGCAGAGGATGCCTTTGCCGTGCTTGGCCGCGGCGATGGCTATCTCCGCGTGCGAATCGTTCGGAGTGCAGATGTCGATGACGTCGATGTCGTCGCGCTCGACGAGCTTGCGCCAGTCGGTCTCGATGGTCTGCCAGCCCCACTGGGAAGCGAACGCCTGCAGCTTCTCCTCATTGCGGGCGCAGGCCGCCTGCATGATGACCTCGTGGCCGAGATCGAAGAAGTGACCGACCTTGGCGTACGCGTTCGAGTGCGTGCGGCCCATGAAGCCGTAGCCAACGATGCCGATGCGGAGTGGTTTCTTTGCCATAAGTTTTTCGGGTGGGTTGAAAGTTGAAAAGTTCGTTGTGCTGAAATCAGTGCGTCGTGTTCCAACCGTGATTCTCTCGCACTTTCATCATGGCCTTGAGAATGGCATTCCACGTGGAGGTTTTTTCCAGCATGGCGTTCGGGAACATGCAGCCGTCCCAGCAGATGTGTTTGATGCCGCGCGCGGCGGCGTCTTTGAGCCAGTAACCGGCGCAACGCGCGATGTCCAATTTTCCATTGGGATCATCCGCCGGACAATGCTTGCCCGTCTTGTCATGCGCACCGGCGCCGTGCACCTGCCCATCATTTTGCGCGACGTGAAAATCAATCGTCCACGGGCGCAGCTTGTCGGTCATCTGCTCGTAGGCGGCCCAGAACTCGGCCTCGCTGTGGCCGGACTTGAGCAAGGCGTGTTCGGGGGCGTTGTAGCCGAGAAGATAAAGGTAGGTGTGCGCCAAGTCCGCCTGAAAGCCGAGCGTCTTGGGCATGCCCACGGCCTCGAGCAGATCAAGCATGTCCTTCCAAGAATGCATGCCCGCCCAGCAAATCTCGCCCTCGGCAGCCAGACGTTCGCCATGGTCCGCCGCAATCTTCGCGGCCTCACGAAACGTTTCGGCGATACGCGCCGTGTTGGCCTTCGCATTCTCTCGCCATTTGTTCACGCCAAATTCTGCGGAGTCGATGCGGATGACACCGTACTTGCGCACGCCGTGTTTGTTGAAGATGCCGGCGATGCGGCAGGCCATCTTCACTGCGCTCAGGAACTTCTCCCGCGCCGCGTCGTCGCCCATCGCGCTATCACCCACCGTACCCGGCCAGACCGGCGCCACGAGCGAGCCGACGTCAAAACCCTTGCGCGCGATGAGATCGGCGATGCCCTTGAGTTCATCGTCGCCCGCCGTGGGATTGGTGTGCGGCAGGAAGAGGAAATAATCAATGCCCTCGAATTTCTGGCCATCCACCTCGGCGGCCGCCGTCAAGTCGAGCATCCGCTCCAAGCTGATGGGCGGCTCCTGCCCGGGCGCATCGCCTTTGCCGACTAATCCGGGCCACATTGCATTGTGCAGTTTTGGAAAATGATTTGAGGTCATAATATTTTTCCGGAGCGCGGGAAAAAGTAACAGGCAACCCTCCGCAATCAATGCAAAAAGCGCCTGCGATTTTGCCGCAGCGTGCGTGTTCGATTTGAGATGCTCGCCTCCGCGTGATTCACGCGGCTGCCCTCACGGGTTGAGGTGCGACTTTGTATAGCTGCCATTGTTGGTGTTCCGCCCTTCTTTCAATCGAGCGTGTGCTGGCATTGCCTCTGCTATTTACCCTGTGGAATGCGGTGATGGCGTGACCGCAAGTGTATTTACAAACTGATTTGCAATACGAAATGAAAATCACCAGTGAATGTGGCAGCAGGGCTGAGGCAGGGCAAAATGTGCCCAAGCATGGGGATGTGGGTGTTATTGCCACATTTATTGCCGGATCGGAATGGTTCAACACACCGTCAACATCTCGATAATATGGTCATCAACACAAATATCTCCGGTCAGCAGACGGCCAACAATCTGCGCGCCACGGAGGCGAATCTTAAAAAGTCGCTTAACCGGATTTCTTCGGGTGTCCGCATTGTGGAGCCGCGGGATGATGCGGCGGGACTGGCTGTGGCCTCCAGAATGGAGAGTCGACTGGAACAATTGGATGGGGCGCAGAGCAATTTGCTCAACATGAGTTCGTACATGCAATCTCAGGAAGGGACTTTGAAGAATACGGGGAGAGTGTTGCAGCGGATGGGTGAGTTGACGCTGCTTCACAAGGACCAATCGAAATCGGCAGAGGACCGGGAATTGTACAACAAGGAATTCACGCAGTTGAAAGAGGTGTACGGACAGTTGATCGCTCACAAATTTAATGATGTGCCGCTTTTCGGTGCGTCGAGTGCAAATCAAGTGACCAATTCTGAAGGGACATTGGTGACATTGATTCAAATCACGACACCGACGACCGCGTCGCTGCCCAACATCAATGACGCCACCGTGCCACCAGCGATCACGATTGCCATCGATTCGGTGGCTCAACGGCGAGCGGAGGTGGGATCGAATCTCGCGCG
>CAMDOH010000023.1 GCA_945903605.1 Akkermansia muciniphila | reverse complement strand
GCGTCACTGCGCGGTCCAGCCGCCGTCGATGAGTATGTCCGTGCCGGTGATGAAGGCCGATTCATCGCGGCACAGGTGCAGTGCGAGCGCGGCGACTTCTTCCACTTTGCCCCAGCGTCCCACGGGAATCTTTGAGATGAACTGCTGGGACAGCGCGGGATTTTCGAGGATGGGTTTATTGATCTCCGTCGCGCACGGGCCGGGGCTGATGCCGTTGACAGTGATGTGATCGGACGCCAGTTCCAGCGCGAGCGTCTTTGTGAAACCGATGAGGCCCGCCTTCGATGCCGAATAGGCTGCGCGGCCCGGCAGACTGATGTGGCTCATCATCGAGGTGAGATTAATCACGCGGCCATAACCGCGCCCGCGCATGTGCGGCACAAAGGCGCGGCACATGAGAAAGGCGCTGGTGAGATTGGTGTCCAACACCTGCCGCCACTCCGCGAGGGTGAACTCGATGACCGGTTTGCGGATGTTGATGCCGGCGTTGTTGATGAGGATGTCCACCGGGCCAAGTCGCGCTTTCACTTCGGATTCCAGTGATTGAACGGCGGCCTCGCTCGTGGCATCGGCGAGGAACACTTCGGCGCGACCGCCGCAATCGCGGATGACTTTGGCGACCGAATCCAGCGCCGCCTGATCGCGCGCGGTCAGTGCGAGGATTGCGCCCGCATCGGCCAGCGCCAGCGCCATGGCTTTGCCCAAACCCCGGCTGGCGCCGGTGACCAGTGCGATGCGACCGGCCAGCGGCTTGGGATTAGACATCGCAGATTTGCACGCCCTGTTTGAGCGATGCGATTTTGTCCGCCCGTTTCGGGATGAACTCCTGCGCGACATGGCCTTTGAAACCCGTCTCGACGATGGCCTTCATGATGGCCGGATAATTGAGCTCCTGCGTCTCGTCAATTTCGTTGCGGCCGGGCACGCCGCCGGTGTGATAGTGCGCGATGAAATCCTTGTACAGGCGGATGCGGCGGATCACGTCGCCCTCCATGATTTGCATGTGATAGATGTCGAAGAGCAGTTTGAATCGCTCCGAGCCGATGCGTTTGCACAATTCCACGCCCCATTCCGTGCGGTCGCATTGATAATCCTTGTGATCCACGCGGCTGTTGAGCAGCTCCATCGCGATCGTCACCTTGTGCTTCTCGGCCGTGGCCATGATGCGCTTTAGTCCCTTCGCGCAATTCTCAAGTCCCTTTTCATCGTCCAGCCCATCCCGGTTTCCAGACAGGCAAATCAGATTTGTAAAACCCGCATCGGCCACTTCTTTGATCCGCTGCTCATACGCCATCATGAGCCGGTCGTGATGCTCCACACGATTCCACGCTTTGCCGATTCCGCCGAGACCCTCGATGACAGGATTGCTCACCATCGCGCAGATGAGGCCGTGTTTTTTCAGCGTCGGGAAATCGGACGGGTTGAGCAACTCCACCGACTCAAGTCCCATCGCTTTGCCCGCCTTGCAAAAATCATCGAGCGGAATGGCACCGTAACACCATTTGCAAACCGAGTGATGAATGCGGCCTTTGAGAGAGGCAGCGGCATCGGCTGCAGAGAGACGCTGCATGAGTGCCAGTGCGGCGCCAGAGGCCACGATGGCTTCGCGGCGTGAAAGGGATGTCTTCATAATGAGTGTGGCTTGCGCAACTACAACTGGCTCCCCGCACGGCGTCAACCATCCAAATCGCGTTGCCTGCCACGCCCAAAGTGGAGAGAGTCGGGCGTGTCGGTGATTGTAAAAATCTGCGGAATCACTTGTGTGGAAGATGCGCTGGCCGCGGCCCAAGCGGGTGCCCATGCGATTGGCCTCATGTTTTACGAAAAAAGTCCGCGCCATGTTTCGCTTGCCACCGCCGCAGCCATCAGCCACGCGCTGCCGCCAGAAGTCGTGCGCGTCGGAGTGTTTGTCAATGCAGAGGAGGCCACCGTGCGGCGCGCGTTGGCCGAATGCACGCTCAACGTGCTTCAGTTTCACGGCGAGGAAACGCCGGAGTACTGCCGGGGCTTCGAGGCGATGACGGTGAAGGCTCTTCGCGTGCGCGATGCCGCTTCGCTCGACGCGCTGGAAGCATATTCCACCGACGCTTTTCTGTTGGACGCCTACACGCCCGATGCACACGGCGGCACAGGCGCACGCTTTGATTGGGACCTGGCCGTGGCCGCGAAGGAACGCTTTCGCAAGCCCCTCTTTCTTGCCGGTGGATTGACTGCGGAGAATGTGGCCGAAGCCGTGCGCCGCGTGCAGCCCTTCGGCGTGGATGTTTCCAGCGGCGTCGAGAGTGCGCCGGGCAAGAAAGACGCCGCGAAGATGCGCGCCTTCATCACGGCGGCGAAGTCGGCTTGAAAGATTTGGCGCAGCGGCCATTTCATGTTAATTCGTGGGTGTGAGCGTCGTCGCGAGTGAACAATTGCCGGATGCACAAGGCCGCTTCGGCCCGTACGGCGGCCGTTTTGTGCCGGAGACGCTGATGCACCCGTTGATGGAGTTGGAGGCGGAATACTTCCGCGCCCAGCACGACCCCGAATTCCAGCGCGAACTCTCGTACTACTTGCGCGAGTTTGTGGGCCGCCCCACGCCGCTCTATTTCGCCGAGCGACTCACGCGCGAACTGGGCGGCGCAAAGATTTTTCTCAAACGCGAAGACCTGCTGCACACCGGCGCGCACAAGATCAACAACGCGATGGGCCAGATTCTTCTGGCGAAGCGCATGGGCAAAACGCGCATCATCGCCGAGACTGGCGCGGGCCAGCACGGCGTGGCGACTGCCACCGTGGCGGCGATGTTTGGTCTGAAGTGCGTCATCTACATGGGCGCGGTGGACTGCGAGCGACAGGCGCTCAATGTCTATCGCATGAAGATGCTCGGCGCGGAAGTGGTGCCCGTGCATGCGGGGCAGAAGACGTTGAAGGAGGCGGTGAACGAGGCGATGCGCGATTGGGTGACCAACGTGCGCAGCACGCATTACATTCTCGGCACCGCGTACGGCGCGCATCCTTATCCGGTGATGGTCCGCAATTTTCAGCGCATCATCGGCGATGAAGCGCGCGCGCAGATTCTTGAGCAGGAGAAGCGTTTGCCCGATTTGCTCATCGCGTGCGTCGGCGGCGGCTCCAATGCCATCGGACTTTTCTATCCCTTCCTCAACGACGCGACGGTGAAGATGATCGGCGTGGAGGCGGGCGGCGAAGGCATCCTCCCCGAAAAGCACGCGGCGCGATTCCACGGCGGCTCGCTCGGTGTGTTGCAAGGCACGCGCTCGTACATTTTGCAGGATGAACACGGCCAGATTCAATCTACTCACAGCGTGAGCGCGGGCCTCGATTACGCGGCCGTCGGCCCCGAGCACGCGTGGCTGCACGATCAAAAGCGCGTGGAATATAGTTATGCCACCGACGACGCAGCGCTGGCCGCCTTCCAGAAACTCGCGCGGTTGGAAGGGATTATTCCCGCGCTTGAATCGTCGCATGCCGTGGCCGAAGCCATCGTGCGCGTGCCGAAGATGGGCCGCGACCAGCTCGTCATCGTCAATCTTTCCGGCCGAGGCGACAAAGACGTGGCGCAGGTGGCCGCGAGGATAAAGTTGTAATCCTTCACGCTGCCGCTACGCATGGCTAAAGGCCCTCAATCGCAATGGGATTTTGGCGAACTCTTTTCGCCACAGGAAATCCGCCGCGTCCTCACCGTCGCAGAGCTCACCGCGCAGGTGAAGCGTTTGCTCGAAGGACAGGTCGGCCAAGTCTGGGTGACGGGCGAAATCAGCAGTCTGCGCGCGCAATCTTCCGGCCACATTTATTTCACGCTCAAAGATGCCGCATCGCAGTTGAGTTGCGTGCTTTTCTCCCGCGTGCCGGGCATCGCGCGCGATTTGCTGCGCGACGGTGTGAAGGTCGTTCTGCAAGGCGACGTCACCGTGTACGAGGCGCGCGGGCAGTATCAGATGATCGTGCGCGCGGTGGAATTGCAGGGCGTCGGCGCGTTGCAACTCGCATTCGAGAAGCTCAAGCAGAAGCTCGCGGCGGAGGGACTCTTCGCGCAGGAACGCAAACGCCCGTTGCCGCGCTTCCCGCAACGCATCGGCATCGTGACTTCGCCGACGGGCGCGGCCATTCGCGATGTGCTGCACGTACTCCAACGGCGGCACGCAGGGATTGAGGTGCTCCTCGCGCCGTGTCGAGTGCAGGGAACGGACGCAGCGGCGGAGATTGCCGCAGCGGTGCGGCTGCTCAACGAATGGTCGGGCGCGCGACCGGACGACGCGCGGCTGGATTTGATTCTCGTCACGCGCGGCGGCGGGAGCTTGGAAGATTTGTGGGCGTTCAACGAGGAGGCCGTGGCGCGCGCCCTCTTTGAATCGGCGCTGCCGGTCGTGTCTGCCGTCGGTCACGAGATTGATTTCACCATCAGCGATTTTGTGGCGGACCTGCGCGCGGCCACGCCGAGCGCAGCAGCGGAGATCATCACCGAACACTTTGTCGCCAGCCGCGAATTTATCACCGAGGCGGGCGCACGACTGCGACAATTGGCACAGCGTCGATTGGGAAATGCGCGTGAAGACGCGGGGCAACTTCTGCATCGGTTGCAACTCGCCCATCCACGCCGACGGATTGACGCGCATCTGCAACGCCTCGACGATTTGCAAACGGCTCTCTTGCGCGGGGTGAAAAACCGATTACAGATTTGCCACAGCGAAGTGCAGTCGCTTGAGCAACGGCTGCGGTTGCTCGCGCCGGAGAATGTGCTGGCGCGCGGCTACTCCATCACTACCGATGCAGCCACCGGCAAAGTCATCCGCGCCGCCAGCGAAGTGCAGGTCGGTCAACGACTGAAAACCAAACTCAGACAGGGCGAAGTACGCAGCACGGTGGAAGAGTGACCGACTGATCAGACTTCAAGGATTCGGTTTGGGGGCGAGTTTTTCGAATTGGCTCCGAATCAAGGCGCGGTAGAAACGGACTTCGCTTGCAGAAATACCGGATTTCCCAATATCGAGTTGGATAGCACTGTGCCAGATTTCGCCGGCGGGTTTGTAGCCGAGTTCGGTGCTCAGGAGTGTTTCGAGATGATCCATGTGGCCGGCGCCATAAAAGATTGAAATGGTTTTGGGCGGCTTTGGGCTTTGGATTTCGGCTTTGATGTCTTTGAGCACGGCTTCGTTGCGTGTCTCGACAATAATTTTCATGAGTTGTTTCATGCTGGGTGTCATGCCTCGCATCTGACCGAGGTCGGCTGGGGCATTTCCTAAAGTCTCGATGAGGGTCAGCTTGGCGTAGTCGCGCATGCGGGGTGATGAACTGATGAGTTTCAATCCACCTTGAAAAATCAGGCTGAACAGTGAACTGCCGTCCATCATCTTCAGCATGCTTTGAAATTCGGCAGCGGTGGCTTTATCATCGGTCATGAGCTTTTGAAGTTGCTCGATGGAGAGGTCGCTGTTGCGAAAGTTTTTTTGTTTGTAGTCGATGGTATCGAGCTGGAAGGCCAGTCCGAGTGACACTGCGAGATTGGATTGGAGCGAGGGATCAGGCTTGGGTGGGTTACTCGAATGAGCCTCGGGTTTTTGAGGCGATGAATTGGTGATGCGTTTCCCGCCATTGACGCCTTCGAAGAGAACAAGGGACTGCTCAGCGAGATGTTTTTGAAGGGTGTGATAATAGTTCGTATCGCCAATATGAGCGACGCCGGAGAGCCAGATGGTTGTGCCCGGTTTGCCTACGGGGATGAATTTGCGAAGGGCGATCTGCAACTCGACTACGTTCGTGGCCGGCTCGCGCACACGAAGATACGAAGAGGGCTTGGAGACCGGCGCGTTGGGCTTTGCCGTTGGCGCGGCGAAAGTGCACCGTGCATCTGAAAAAAGCAGGACGGAGACCAAGCAAATTGAAGGCAACACGGGACTCATGTCAGCAGCATCACTCAATACGCGGGGTGTAGCAAGGCGGTTACTTTGAACTGTTCGCAAGAGTTGATTTGTGACTAAATCGAAGCCCATGGCCAAATCGGAAAAGCCGAAGGACGAATTGAGTTTTGAACAGGCAATCGAAAAGCTGGAGAAGATTGTAGAGGAAATGGAAGGGGACGATCTGCCACTGGAGAAGCTGTTGCTGCGATTTGAGGAAGGCGCAAGTCTGTCGCGCGGGTTGCAAGAAAAGCTCGCGCAGGCCGAGTTGAAAGTTCAACAGCTTGAAAAACAGGCGGAAGGCCAATTGAAATTGAAGACGGTCAAAATTGAAAACACCTAAAATGAGCCGCGTACTCGATTTGGTCAACCACTCCGATCACGTCAAACGATTGACGGCTGATCAACTCAACGAGTTGGTCGGCGACATTCGTCACGAGTTGATCACCAAGCTCGCCAAGACCGGCGGACATCTGGGACCGAACCTCGGTGTGGTGGAATTGACCGTGGCGTTGCACCGCGTTTTTAGTACGCCGAAGGACAAGTTTGTCTGGGACGTGAGCCATCAAGTGTACGTCCACAAACTCCTCACGGGGCGCAAAGATCGATTCCACACGATTCGGACGACGGACGGACTCAACGGCTTCGCGCTTCGCACGGAGAGCGAGAGCGATTGCTACGGAGCCGGTCACGCGGGCACAGCGCTGTCGGCAGCGTTGGGAATGTGTGCGGCGCGCGACCTGCGCGGTTCGGATGAGAACGTCGTCTGCATTTTTGGCGATGCAGCACTCACCAACGGAATCACGTTCGAGGGTTTGAATAACGTCTCGCAGACATCGAAGAAATTCATTGGCATCCTGAACGACAATGAATGGAGCATCGCAAAAAACGTCGGCGCGATTTCGGCCTATCTGAACAAGCTGATCACCAACCCGCGCTACAACAAACTGCACAGCGATCTGGAACGATTCATCAAGCGTCTGCCGAAAGGCGACATCGCCTTGCGATTGGGACAGAAAGCGGGAGAGGCCATCAAGGGCGCGGTCACGGATGTGTCGCTCGAACATAACGAGCCGAATGTGGAGGCGGATGGTCGCGGTGGCCACGGCACCAGCATTTTCTTCGAAGAACTCGGGATGCGTTACCTCGGTCCGATTGATGGACACGATCTGCCGCTGCTCATCAACACGCTGGAATTTGCCAAGGCTTGTCCGGAACCGATCGTGATTCACGTGCTCACAAAAAAGGGCAAAGGCTTCGAGGCGGCCATTAAGCATCCAGAAAAATTCCACGGGCTTGGGCCTTATTGCGCGGAGACCGGGACCACCCCACCGTCAAAGCCGGGATCGCCACCGAATTGGCAGGACGTTTTCGGCGAGGCAACAGTTCGGCTTTGTCGGCGCGACAGCACGATTGTCGGAATCACAGCGGCAATGCCCACTGGGACAGGGCTGAAGGCGCTGGAGAAAGCGATGCCGCAGCGGTATTTCGATGTGGGAATTGCCGAGGAGCACGCCGTGTTATTTGCCGCTGGCATGGCCACGATGGGTTTTCATCCCATCGTTGGAATTTATTCCACGTTCCTTCAACGCGCTTATGACTGCATTGTGCACGATGTGGCGTTGCAAGATTTGCCTGTGATTTTCTGCATGGATCGGGCTGGGCTTTCGGCCAACGACGGGCCTACGCACCATGGTCTGTTCGACATCGCCTACATGCGCTGCGTTCCGAATATGATCTGCATGTCGCCAAAGGACGAGGACGAGCTAGTGGACATGCTCTTCACGGCGACGATCCAGAATCATCCAGTCGCCATCCGTTATCCGCGAGGACCAGCCGAAGGCGTCGCCATCAAGGATCAACCAAAGGTGATCGAGATTGGCAAAGCGGAAGTGCTGCAATCCTTCCGCAACAACGGTGGACGCAAAGTGGCGATGTTCGCGCTGGGAAACATGCAGCAGATGGCCCGCGCAGCGATGGCTCAATTGACAGCCGATGGAGTAGATTGCGCGCTCATCAATCCGAGATTCACAAAGCCGATTGACGAATCCACCACCGAGTATTTCGGCAAGCTCTCGGATGTGATTATCACCCTCGAAGATCACCAGTTGATGGGCGGCTATGGCTCGGCTGTAGCTGAGTTTTACAGTCAGAAACACATCAGCACACCACTGGTTCGAATTGGCTGGCCAGACCAGTTTATCGAACATGCGACGACCGTGGATTATCTCCGCGAGAAACACGGGTTGACCGCTGCGAATGTGGTCGGCCAAGTTCGGGCGTTGCTCGGCGCTGCGCCTGCTGCGAGTCGAGCCGCAATCACAGCTTGATCTGTCAGTTCACGGCGCGGACTCTTGAATCAGAGCCGTGAGGTCCACGCGTTTGCCATTGGCAAGATTGAAGCCTTTCACGCGCACGCGCTGCCATGAATCTGGAATCGCGGCAAAAGTTTTGTCCACTTTCGAAGTGGGGAGAATGCAGAGTCTGGCTCCCGGCCGCGACATGAATGCCGGCAGCGACTTTTCTTCACCGTACTCGACGAATGATTTGAGTATGCTTCTGAAATTCCAACACAGGCTCGGTTCATTGTAAGTTGCCGAGGCCATTTCCATTTCCGGTTTCAGCCAGGGCTTGCAGCCCTTGAATAATTCAGCCGAAGGAAAAGACGGCTTGGCAAGCGAGAAGCCGATCAGGCTGACACACAAACCAAATCCCACCATCCCGATTGCCAGGCGGCGGGAGCCGATGTTGAATTTGCCAGCGCCGTTCCATGCGCAACTCAGCAGCAGACACAACAACGGGAATGCGGGCAATGTGTAGTGCGGAAGCTTCGTGCGGACGAGTGTGAACACAGCAAAAACGACGGCGATGCCCGAGAGAAGAAATCGTTCGTCGTAGCTCAATGTTGTACGCCGCGACCACAAATCGCGTGCCAGCCAGATCAGCCGAGTTGACCACGGAAAAAAAGTAACGAACACCGCCAGAAAATAAAATGGCAACGTCGCCAAGTAAGAGGTCCACTTACTGCCGCCGTGCCCTTCCATCGCCGACACCGATCGCTGGAAGACATGTTTGCCCATGCCCACCGACCAGAAGTCACCATGAGTCCGATTGAGAGCTGACACGCCCCAAAGCGCTACAATCCCGAGCGCAGCCAACAACGCCCAATGTAATTGAAGTCGGCGCCACGGAATGGATTCACGCATCCACAACGAGGCAAGAATCGGGAATAGCAACGGCAACCAACCGATCGGGCCTTTAGCGAGAAAGGCCAGCCCAAGCGATCCGGCGAACATCCAATGCCAGCGCGCATCAGGGGCGAGACGGCCCGACAATGGCCGCCCCAATTCCCAAGCGCTCCACGCACTCGTCGTGAAGAAGAGGATCATCAGTGGATCGGCAACGGATGTTTTGGAAGTCACCAACACCCACAGTGAAGTGGTGAAAAAGATGGCCGCCCACAAACCCGTTCGCGCATCGCGCATTCTTCTGCCGAAACCATAAACCGCCACGGCCGCCAGTGCTGCAGCCCATACCGAAGGCAGACGCGCCGCGAATTCATTTTCGCCGAGAACCGTGTAGGTGGCGATTTGCGTCCAATAAATCAACGGCGGTTTGTCGTATCGAGGTTTGTTGTTGAGCGTCGGGACCACCCAATCTCCGCTTTGCCTCATTTCTCGAGAAGCCTCGGCGAATCGCGCTTCATCGCGATCGGTGATGGGCAGGATCCAAGTTCCGGCAGCGTGCAGGAACACGGCGCCAATAAAAATGAGCAGAGCGTGCCGCAAAGCGCTCTGTTTCTCCCAATTGACCGGCAATCCACTGGTCACGATTGAAGGGGTATCAGTCATCGCAGGCTGGAACAATTCACGACCCGATGTTTTCTGGCGCGGGAGTGGCATTGCGGTGCCGGAAGTCGAGAATCAGATTGTATGTGGCGATGAATGCCGGAAAAAGATTGGAGAGGATTCCCACCGAATCATTTTTTCCGAATGTAAAATAACTGAGCAAAAGCAGGCTGCCAGCAAGCGACATGTACCAGAAGAGGCGCGGAAAAGTGGAGCGCTTGGCGGCGTGTGACGCAGCCAATTGCACGAACCAGCGGCTGGCAAAGATGAGCACGCCTGCATAGCCCACGATTTTCCAAGGGGTGACTTTGACGAGCTTTCCGAACAGCTCGAACTGCACCAGTAGTTCATTCATGGCGAGGATTCAATTTGAGGTGGAACAATCTTGCGGTTGAGCAGCCAGCCAACGCCGATCAAATCGTAAATGCCGTGCAGGGCGCGTGTCCAATTGCCGTACTTGGAAATGCCCGCATGGCGTGGCCGGTGATTGACCGGGATTTCCGCGATCCGCAATCCCGCCTGTTTGAAGATTGCAGGAAGATAACGGTGCAATCCGCGAAACGGCACGAGCAATTCAATCCCCTCACGGCGAAATATCTTTTGTGAACAGCCGGTGTCACGCACGCCGTCGTCCAAAAAGGCGCGCCGAACGGAATTGGCAATCCTCGATGCAGCGCGGCGATTCCAGGTGTCTCTTCGGTTCGCGCGATAGCCACACACGACATCTGCCTGTCCCTTTTCAAATTCAGCAAGCAAGAGAATGAAGTTGGCCGGATCGTTTTGACCATCGCCGTCCATCATGCCAACCCACTTTTGAGTGGATGCGCGCAAGCCATGAAAAATGGCCGCGCTCTGACCCTGATTTTTCACGAAGCGCAGGCCGTGAATCCCGCCAAACTTCTGGATTTGCGACCACGTGTCGTCGCTGCTGCCGTCGTCGACCGCGATGATCTCAGCCTCGGGAAGCGTCGTGCGCAACTCGCGCAACACCACCGTCACGTTTTCCGATTCGTTAAAAAACGGAACGACCACAGAAAAGCCGGCACCAGTGATTGCGTTGGCCTTGGGGTTTGCAGTCATCTCGAACGCGGTCGAGCATGCCGAGATTGACAGCAGCGGGCGATACAAAAAGCCGGTCGGCATCAGGATATCACGATTGACGACAATCCCGTGAATGCGCTATTGGCTGGCTGTGTCGACCGACCAATCCAGTAGCGACCCTACACTTCCAGATAGCCCCACCACTCCGCGATTGCATCCGATTCGCGTCGCGACCTTGATGACTCTGGGGATTTTATTACTCGGCTTGGCATTCGCTGCGGACGCACCTGTCCGTGAATTCGTCAAACGCGAGGGAACAACCGGACAAATTAATCTCGGAGAATTCGTCAGCAAATATAGTGAGCCACAATGGTTGTTTTGCATCGGTGCAATGGGCTGGCTGATTAGCCGATTCTTGCAGAAGCCAGATTGGCAACGGCGCTGGCTGATTATTCTGGCCGCAACGGCGATTGCTGGAATCGCGGTGAACATCCCCCGCTCAATCACAGGCAGGGCGCGACCAAGCAACAAGATCGAGCAAGGCTGGTTTGGCCCGAAGCACAATGACCAGTGGCTTATTGGACGCAATTCGTACAACTCATTTCCATCGGGACACACAACCACTGCAGCAGGATTTGCCTTTGCAACTTTCTTCTGCTTTCGACGTTTTGGCTGGCTGGCGATTCCCGGAGCGGCCTGGGTGGGATGGGCGCGCATTTGGGTTTCAGCACACCACTTTTCGGATGTAGCCGTAGGGATGGCGTTCGGCGCTGTCCTCGCCTGGTGTGTTTGGCGATGGTTCCTCAATCGTGGTTGGGTTGAAGAAAAGTGTCGCAACACACCATCGGTGAAAGTTTCGTAGCCACTTTCAACTGGGAATCTGAACGCTCGGATGCTAATTCTGCCCGTCCTGTAATCGGAAATAATTTTTATCATGTCGTACACTACTTGCACCGTTCCCGCTGGCGGAAAAATCACCATCGCGGGCGGCAAACTCTCGGTCCCGAACATTCCCATCATCCCATTCATCCGTGGTGATGGCACAGGCCCCGACATCTGGGCGGCTTCCGTGCGCGTGATGGATGCGGCGGTCGAGAAGGCTTATGGCGGGCAACGCAAGATCGCGTGGATGGAGGTCTTCGCGGGCGAAACGGCCTTCAAGCAATTCAACAACTGGCTGCCGGATGACACCGTCGAGGCGTTCCGCGAATTTCTTGTCGGCATCAAAGGCCCGCTCACCACGCCCATCGGCGGCGGGATGCGCTCGCTCAATGTCGCGCTGCGCCAGATGCTCGATCTGTACGTCTGCCTGCGCCCGGTGCAATGGTTCACGGGCGTACCCAGCCCCGTGAAACATCCGGAGAAGGTGGACATGGTCATCTTCCGCGAGAACACGGAGGATATTTATGCCGGCATCGAATTTGTCGGCGGCTCGCCCGAGGCGCAAAAGGTTTTGGATTTCCTCGCGAAGGAATTCCCGAAGGACTTTGCCAAAATCCGTTTCGGCACCAAGGACGCCATCGCCGGCTACATGAAGCTCGCCGCGCCCGACCACGACTGCTCGCACATCCCCGTGCAGGTCGGCCTCGGCATCAAGGCTGTCTCCAACGTCGGCACCATCCGCCTCATGAAGGCCGCCGTGGAATATGCGCTGGCCAACAAACGCCGCAACGTGACGATTGTCCACAAGGGCAACATCATGAAATATACCGAGGGCGCTTTTCGCGACTGGGGTTATAGCGCGGCCGAACGCATCTTCGGTGACAAGGTCTATACTTGGGCCAAGTGGGAGAAGACCAAGAAGGAAAATGGCGAAGCCGCTGCGAATGACGAGCAAGCCGCTGCACTCAAGGCCGGCGCGCTCCTCATCAAGGACGCCATCGCCGACATCGCCCTCCAGCAGGTGCTCACGCGTCCGACGGATTTTGATGTCATCGCCACGCTCAATCTCAATGGCGATTATTTGAGTGACGCGCTGGCTGCGCAAGTCGGCGGCATCGGCATCGCGCCCGGCGGCAATATTAATTACGTCACCGGCCACGCCATCTTCGAGGCCACGCACGGCACCGCGCCCAAGTATGCTGGCAAAGATCAAGTCAACCCCGGCTCCGTCGTTCTCTCCGGCGAGATGATGCTGCGACACCTCGGCTGGATTGAAGCCGCCGACCTCATTTTGAAAGGACTCAATGGCGCGATTGCCAGCAAGCGCGTCACCTACGACTTCGCCCGCCAGATGGATGGCGCGACCGAGATCAAGTGCTCCGCATTCGGAGACAACTTGATCGCGCACATGTGAGTTCGCATTTGCAACCTCAGCAGAAATCTTGTTTGGGTTTTGCTGAAGTGCTTTGATGGGATTCATCGATGTGTGGGCGTTTTACAGTTGCGAAGCCCATCTCGGATTTGGCACTTGAGCATGATTGGCTGGAACAATCGGGGTTTGTCGCGCCGCGTTACAATCTGACCCCACGCCAATCGGTGCCCATTGTGCGGTTGGAATCGGGTCGATCGGTTGTGCGTCTTTTCCGTTGGGGACTGATTCCTTCCTGGGCCAAGGACGAGAAGTTGGGTGATCAATGCGCTAATGCACGGGCTGAGACTGTGACGTTGAAGCCCGCATTTCGTCGGGCATTCAAGTCGCAACGATGTCTGGTTCCGGCGGATGGCTACTACGAATGGCAAACCACTCCCGCTGGCAAAATGCCGCATTACTTCCAACCCATCGGAAAGGATTTTTTCTGCATGGCGGGGCTTTGGGAGCGCTGGCAACGGCCACCTTCTGATTCGCCGACTCTCTTCGATGGATTATCGGACGCGCCAATTGAGCCCGATGTGTTGGACACGTTCACGTTGTTGACCACCACGGCGAATGAATTGGTGGCACAAGTGCATCATCGGATGCCGGTGATTTTGCATCCCGATCATTTCCAAACATGGCTGGAACCTCACAGCGACCGAGAAGCACTTCAACGGTTGCTCGTGCCTTGTCCGATGAGCACGATGCAGTTTTGCCCCGTGAGCAGCCGCGTGAACAACGCACGTTTTGACGGGCCAGAATGTATCGCGCCTGTGAATTGAGCGGACTGAATTGCCAGATGATCAGCCAGTTTTCTTGAAAAGTTTTCCCGGCAATTGTCGAGCGAGTCGTTTCATCTCCAAACCGAAAAGCGCGACGGAGACAGAAGCGGCTGGCAACCCAGCCATACGGATGACTTCATCCATGCTGCGTTCCTCATGATCGAGCACGGCAAATACTTTCCCTTCGTTTTCTGAGAGCGTTGCCGCTGGTGGCGAAATGGTCTCTGATGCCGCGGGGCGAGTGGTTGGGAAAAGACTGTCGAACTCGCTCAACACATCCTCGGCATCCTCGCACAGTTTCGCTCCGTTCTTGATCAGATCGTGGCAGCCCTTGCTGCGCGGCGAATCCACACGGCCGGGAACTGCGAACACCTGCCGGCCATTATCCACTGCCAGACCGGCTGTGATCAACGCACCGCTCTTCATGGCGCATTCGACGACAATGGTGCCAAGCGTCATCCCTGCCACGATTCGATTGCGGATGGGAAACGTCTGCTTATCGGCCGAACGATTGAACGGGAATTGTGTGATGACAGCTCCGTTCGACGCTGCGCGCTCAAACAGCTCAGCGTTGTCTGGCGGAAAAACCAAATTGATGCCCGTGCCGAGTACGACGATGGTGCGCCCTCCGCCAGCCAAAGCGCCCTGATGCGCCGCTGTATCGATGCCCCGTGCGCCGCCGCTCACGATTGTCATTCCCGCCTGCGCCAGTTGACAGGCCAGTTTTCGCGCGGTGTCGGTTCCGTAATGCGTCGTCAACCGCGAACCCACCATGGCGATGGATCGATTGTCGCGCGGCTCGATTCTCCCCTTCACATACAACACCACGGGCGGATCATAAATCTGTCGCAACAATTCTGGATACTCATCGTCCAGTTGAGTCACGATTCGGCAACCGAACTCAGCCACGTGCCGCAACTCCCCGGCGAGGTCCACGGTCTGATGCCAGTGAACAATCGCAGAAGCGGTCTCCTCCCCTATTCTTGGGACTTGTCGCAGTTGACTCTCGCTCGCGGATAACACTGCCGGCGCATCACCGAAATAATTCATCAGCTCACGAATGCGAATCGGACCAACGCCCTCGACAAGATTCAGAGCGATCAATGCTTCGCGGGAATCCACAATCGACAGCTTAACTGCTGCGCGTCGGCGCGCAAGTCACTTGCCTTTCAACAGTCGTTGGATTGCATCCAGCATCAACTTCTCCGCTCCAGGCGCGACCCAACACCAATCACCGAGATTGGAATCACGTTCGGCCCAGTGTTGTTCCGTGGGAATATAGCCGGTGGCGCCTTCACCATATCCGGCGACAAGCACGAACGAATCTGGCCGCAACTGTTGCGCTGCGAGTTGGTATTCCACGTAGGATTCACCGGGAAGCAGAAGAAGTTGTGCTTTGCCGAAGTCGATCAAAGGAACATCAATCGGCCGTTTCTCTGCGCTGCGTTTGCGCCAGCTCATTCCCATCGCGGCAAGACATTGCTGAAAAGGCGGAGTGCCCGGCACCAGTTTTTTCTCCAGCTCCGCTTGCGTGAAGTTCCCGTTGTCACGCACGGGCAATGTCATCGCAACCGATCGGAACGTGATTGGGCCGACGGGTTCGCGACGGGTTTCTTTCCATGCCGCCGACATGGCCGCGTGCAAGCGATTGGCGAGCACCGTTCGGTTCGTTGTCGCGCCGTCATTGTATTTTCCAGCGGTGACATTGCCGCTGCATCCGGAGAAATAAACTTGGAACACGCCGGGCATCTCCCGCTGACGTTGCGCGCGTGCCATGCCGGGGAAATCGGCTGACACCGCGCCGGTGCGATAATAACTCATCGGATGCGTCGCATACCCACTGAGCACGGCCAGAGGTTGATCACCGTCCCAAAAACTCAGCGACTTGAGCCACGGATCGATAATCCCTTCGGGCGCATCGATGGCGAGAATGTTGCGCGTCGCGCTGCCGCGATCGAAACTGGGTTTGCCATCGGGCAAAAGATATCGGCGATTGCTCGCGATTTTCTCCACCTTCGCGCGACCCGTTCCCAGATGCGTGAACCGACGCGCATTGGGCAGCGCCTTTCGCACGGCATCCGCGACACGTTGCACAGCCTTCTCATGAAATTCGATGTCGCAAATGCTGCCTTCCAATTTGCGGGCGCGAAGGATTCGTTCGGCTTCAAGATCGGCCACGGGCGCATCGTGCTGATGAATGGTCGTGAGCAGCACGCGCACGGAATCTGTCTTGGCGGCTTCGGCGATCACCGTACGCCAGCGATCAAATGCATCGTTGCGGATTTCGCACCAATCCACAGAAACAAAGACAATGGGTTTGCCTGAACCGAACAGGACAATCCCCCTCGCCTGCAATGGATCGGCGACTGATTTGGACTGCCACGCGCCACCCATCATCCCATGTCCGATGGGCACGGTGACATCGGCCTCAAAGGTGGCGATCGAAAATTCGGCGGCGCGAACTGTAAAAATGAGTGAGCAGAAAAGGATGCAGAACGAGCGGGTCACGCACTCATTGGTACCCGTGCAAGGTCAGGAAGCAAGCCCGTTGCGAAGGCTACTTGTCGCCGGGCTTGCTCAACGGGATAGCCAGCAATTCCGAGGCGGACCACGGTGCGCCGCCGCGAGTGGCCGTTGCTGCGCGAATGGCAGCAGCTTTTTCGGTCTTCACTTCAGAAGCAGCATTGCCCCACTCATTGCGGATGTAAGTCAGCACGGCGGCCACTTCCTCATCATTCAAGACTGCGCCCAACGGCGGCATCACCCCTTTGCCATATTCTTTGCCGGACACTTGGATCGGTCCTGAAATTCCATGCAACACAATCCGGATCAGGCGATCTGATTCAGATGCCATGACCCAATCTGAGGCAGCCAGCGGGGGTGCGTTTTGTGCGTCTGATCCGAGTCCGTTGGCTTGGTGGCAAGCGACGCAGCCGGCTTTTGCGTAGGCCGATTTTCCTTTTTCCTTCAGAAGATCCATGGCCGACGGCGACATGGCCATGAGTTCGTCCTCGCCGAGATACGGGCCAAATACTTTCGCAGAAAAACCGCCATTCAACTGATCCACCTTCGTGCAGCCGTAGTAGCTCACAAGCGCCAAGATCATGACGAGCACCATTGGAAACGTTGCCGCGCCGGCCTTCGGCTTCGGATGATCTGAGTTGTGATTGGAACAGCACTCGGCACTCATGGCTTGGAATGGATCGGCAGATTCACAATGGGACTTTCGGGCAGCGGTTTGTCCTGCTTCAAACTTTGCAGGTAGGCCACCAAAGCTAGCGCTTCGGGTTTCGGCACGATTTCGTAACCATTGGCGACCTCCACTTTTTTCAGCGCGTCGGATGCAGGCGCACCCACAATTTTGCGCGTCTCAAACAAGTGAGAATAGCGGGGCATCTTTGATTTGGCGTCTTCGAGCTTCGGTTTGTACAGATGAGTCAAATGCCATGCGGTATCGGGACGACGCACTCCGATGTTGGCCAAGTCAGGCCCCACGCGCCGCGAGCCGATCATCGCCGGGCTGTCGAACAAGTAATCGCGCGCCACGCTCTGCCGCATACCAAAAGTAGGAATGTCTCCTGCGGTTTGCTGTGTGGGGATAATCTTCACCGTCATCCCTGCCCGCTTCAATTCCTGCATTACTGGGCGGATTTGACCCCACTGCTTTGCCGTATCGTAGATTGGGACGCTGGCCCCTTTGATCTGGTTCTCCAACTTTTCTTGTTTTGGTATTTTTAGAAATTCCATCGCCTTCGCCAATTTGTTGGTGTCGGTGATGCCAGCCAGTCCGATTGATTTCAGCTTTGAACTGTCCTTCATCCCATCGCGAAGTTTCTCAGCAGCCGCAGATTCTTTTCCCTTCGCATCCGGCCACACTGTGAAGTCGTCGGAAGCTAGAAACAAAGCCTGCCCGATGGCGGCGCTATTTTCTGAATCCAGATTGACTTTAAAAGTGCTGAATACTTTGCTGATTGCTGGGTCATTCGTCCCCGTGGCCGTCACGAACAATTCATATGAAACCGGTCCCTGACGCACTTGCTGGCTGTGGCAATAATAACATCCGTTGGCGCGATACACATCGGCGCCTTGTTTCGCCAGACCGATTCGGTCCACCGGATAAGGCTCGCCCACTTCTGTTTCCGGCTTCAAAGACCCAAGTTGACTCACAGGCCCGTAAACCAATCCAGCCCAAGAAATCGCCAAGGCCGCCAAAATCCCGGACAGCACCGTCAACAGTTGGTTCATATTGCACCTCCCCGCACTTTAGCGCGCAAAGCCTTTAACACATCACTGATCCCACTACATTGTATGCCGCCGCTTACAATCATTTCTAAAACTTGGAAAAGGAGAATCAACCCGCCCCAAACCAGTGCCAATTCGCCGATCGCGGCAAGGTGAAAAGCGTGCGGAGCCTTTGCGCTGATCAACAGCGATACACTCGAAATGGCTGCGCCGATCGACGTGATCCAAAATCCTCGCTTCAACCAAATCTCGCAGCACCAATTTCGCCCCGTCAATCGAGGTGCGACGGTGATGATTCCGCCGAAGGCAACCAGCAGGAAAAAACCCTGCAAGAACAGCCGCGCTTGGCCATCGCCATAACGCGAGAATTGCACCGATGGGCCGATCACCGGCTGCAGAACCGTCAGCAACAGCGAGACCAACAAACCGAATGTTCCCCACAATAAATATTTTGTCTCAACCTTGCCGGAACAACAAGCCGATGTTCCCAAAGTCGTTCCCCGGAGGTTCAGCCACAATGCCAGCATCGGAAACACCATCAACACAGATGCAAAATTTCCCATACGAAGCATCCACACGGGCAACGGTGCCGAAGCGCCCAGTCCAGTCCAGCCGCCGAGCACGAGGAATCCCCAGAAAACCAAACCCACCATCTGCCGGCTGTGCAGCGGCCGACTCACTTGTTCTGGAACCAAATAATAAACGACTGCCAAACCGACCATCGCCATGCAGCCCCATTGCAAAGTTGAAAGCGCCCACAAGTTGATCGCCGACTGCGCCACACCCCGCACAGGATCGGAGATCAACAGTTGATGATTGGTGATCATCACCCAGGGGAACACCAGCGCAGCCGCCAACAGACACCACAGCGAAGGATGCAACTCGTCCTGTTTCCGTGAAAAATAAGTGAGAGCCGAAGCCAGCAGCACCAGGCCGAATCCAATGAGCAGTACGGGATAGACTTGTCCTGGCAACTCAAGACCTTCGATGCCGGAACCCGCTCCGTTCAACACGCGCCACAGACCGAATTTGATTCCAACATTCCAAAGCACAATTCCCAGAATAGCGGCCACAGCGCCGCTCAACTCTGCTCCTCGAACCCGGCACAATATCCAAAGTCCAATCCCCATTCCGACGTTTCCAGCAAAACCAAATCCGAATCCCGCATCGCGAAGGGCAACGAGGTGCCCGTAGGTCATCAGCGGGCAATTGGCAAACAACGGAGCGCCGTGTTCCTGAATCGAAGCGAGAATTCCCGCCACGCCACTGACCGCCAGCCAGATCAGCCCGCTCACGACGAGCATGAGCACAGGCAACCGACACGAACGGTCAATCGCTTCCTGATTCGCCGCATTACTGGAATGTTCAATCGCTCCACTCATGAAATTATTTCTTCGGCGGATTGATGTCGTCGTACCGCTTGATCAACCGCGCGCGCCCCGCCACAGGGTTTGTGCCAAATTCAATCGCGGTCAACCGCATCGCTACATCAATCGGCAATCGCCAGACTTTGTTTGTGGCGCTTAATTCCTGCGCATCGGCCAGTGCAGCGGCATCGGCTGCGCGTGAATCGCTCCCAGCCTTGGCGCGTTCTGCAGCGCGTTTGGCTCCGACGGGTTCGGCGGTATTCAATCGTGAAGCCAGCAGCCACACGGTGACGGCGAGCAACACGGCGCCAATGAGCAGTTCGTAGAACTGCCAGCCGCCAGCGGGTTTCCCGTGTTCGTGTGATGGATTGCTCATCGCCAGTTCAACTCATCAATGCTTGATCGCCTCGCCCATGCGCGGGTCTTTCAACGGAAACGGTGAATGAGCGCGAAAGTTGCGCAGGAAAATCACGGCCAGTGTGCCGCCGATGAACAGCATCGCCGAAAGATCGCTCAATGATGGCGAGATGCCGTTGGGATGATAGAGCGGCATGATGTTGAATTGCATATCCACGTAGTGGATCATCCAAACCCAGCAGATCACGGGCACCATGACGGCCCATTTTAATTTCACGTCGATGCGCAGCAATGTCAGGAATGGCACTACGAAGTGGCCGAGGATGAGCGCCCAGCAGACGTAAACCCACGTGCCCTTTTCGCGCAGGACGTACCAGAAAGTTTCCTCCGGCATGGCAGCATTCCAGATGATGAAATACTGCGAGAAGTGGATGTAGGAATAAAAAATGGTGAAGGCCAGCAACAGTGTTCCCAGATGATAGAATTGCAGCCGTTGCAGCATCGGCACCTGATTGGTTTTCTTGAGGATCAACGCAGCGCCATACGTCGTGGCTAGTGTGATCCACACGCTGCCGGCGAAATAATACACTCCGTACATCGTGGAGAACCACTGGTGTTGGAGCGATTTCATCCAGAAGATCGCGCCGGCTGTGAGAGAAAATGCGAACAGGTAAATTCCAGGAGCAGCCCAACGACGCATCGCGTGAGTGCAATCGGACCCGCCCGTCTCGTCTTGTCGCACTGACCAATAACGCAGCTTGTGCGAGAGCAATCCCCAAATGGCGAATACGATTGCCGAAACGATGAAGAACGACTTCTTGTTGAACATCGCTGACTTCACGCTCAGCGCATGATCGGTGTGAGGATCGGCCGTCATCCATGGGTATAGATTCTCTGCCCAGAAACCGAGCGGGATGAAAAGCAGTCCCATGTAGGGCAAAAGACAAGCGACGTTCTCGAGGTAGCGTCGGATTGGCACTCCCCAACCAGCGTCGAAAATGTGATGGATCAAGACGAGAAACAACGACCCTAATCCGATGCTCAAGAAAAACATGAACGCCGTGAGATACGAATAGCCGAGCTGTTTTGGGTTGGAGGTGTAGCCGATCACGCAGCCAATCAGTCCAATCGCTGCGAGAATCCACGGCAGTGAAACCCAGATGGACGATTCTCCGGCTTGTTCGTGATGTGAAACTGTGGTGGTTGGCGCGCTCATTTCAATTGCCCCCCTTGCTCGATGCGGCCGAAGGCACTTCTTCAGGCGATCCGAGCCGGCTGCGTTGCAACGCGCGGACGTAGGCGACAATCGCCCAGCGATCGCCCACTTCAATATTCGCTCCGTAGCCTGCCATCAGTCCTTTTCCCTCGTTGTTGCCGTGGACAATCGTTCGGTACATTTGTCCTTCGGACATCTTTACGACGCGCTCCTGATGCAGATCGGCAATCGCTGCAAAACCGAATTTCTTGACGACTCCGTTGCCATCGCCCTGCGCCCCATGACACGGCACACAACTGATCTGGTACCGCTCGCGACCGCGTTTCAATAAATCCATCGTCACCGTCACTTGCATGGATTCGACATAATTCGTCGTGCCAACAGTGCGGCCGGTATTCACTGGATGATCCTCGAATGGCAGGACTGGGCGGTCACTTCCGGCGAGAGCTTTTGCGCGCGCCACGGTGCCGGGCACTTGCGGTTGCGAACTGTTTCCGTTGGTGAAGAAACGATTGGGCTCCATCGGCCGCAATTTGGCTTGCCGATCCATGTCCGGAAAAATTTCGATGGGCGGCCTGCGTGAACTTTCGCCACGGAATCCCGCAAGCCCCACGACGAGGCACACCAACAACACAAAGGCAGCAAGTACGTATCGCATCTTACTCCTCCACCATTTCGATGTGCTTGCTGCCGGCGTCCGACAACAATTTGTGGGTGCCTTCAGGCGTGTAATTCGTATCAGCCGTTTCGATCACAATAAAAAACTTGTCATGCGTCACCGTTGCAAAACGGAGATTCTTGAGCAGCGGATGATGCAGTCGCGGCAGCCGGTTGAACAAAAGCATGCCGCCCAGTGAACCAAAGGCACCGAGCAAAATCGTCATCTCGTAGCAGACTGGGAACGCGTAGAAACCGCTGAACAGTGGCTTGCCGCCGACAACGATCTGGTAATCGTAACCGTTCATGAACCAAATCATCAACATGCCCGATGTGTATCCAGTCAGGCCGCCTAAAAATGTGAACCAACCGACCTGCGAATTCTTCAACCCCATGGCTTCATCCATGCCATGGACGGGATAGGGCGTGTGAACGTCCCAGCGTTTGTAACCGGCATCGCGCACTTTCGCTGCCGCTTCCATCGCCGCTGCGGGTGTTTCGTATTCGGCGAGTACTGCGTAGGGCTGGCTCATCAGTGCTGCCCTCCTTTGGCACCGCCGAGCGGATGATGCGGATCGGCCTGCGGCGTGACGCCTTTGATTTCAGAAATCGCACACAGCGGCAGGAAACGGATGAACAGAAGGAACAAGGTCATGAACAGTCCAAACGTGCCGACGAAGGTGAGCACATCCACCCAGGATGGACTGTAATAACCCCAGCTCGATGGCAAGTAATCTCGATGCAGCGATGTGATGACGATGACGAATCGCTCGAACCACATTCCGATGTTCACGAATATGGATACGATGAACACGAACCACGGCGTTGTGCGGCACCATTTGCTCCAGAAAAGTTGCGGGCTGATGACGTTGCATGAAACCATGATCCAGTAGCTCCACCAATACGGGCCGAAGGCACGGTTTTTGAATGCGTACAGTTCGTACGGATTGCCGCCGTACCACGCGATGAAGAATTCCATCCCGTACGCGTATCCGACAATGGATCCGGTCGCGAGCGTCACTTTGCACATCAACTCGATGTGCCGCGTCGTAATCACGTCTTCGAGACCGCAAAGTGTCCGAAGCGGAATCAGAAGCGTCAACACCATGCCGAATCCTGAAAAGATGGCGCCGGCAACAAAGTACGGAGGGAAAATAGTCGTGTGCCAGCCGGGCACCTGCGACACAGCAAAGTCGAATGAAACGATGGAGTGAACGGAGAGCACGAGCGGCGTGGAGAGTCCCGCGAGTAACAGGTACGCTTTTTCGTAATTGCTCCAGTGACGGTTTGAGCCAGTCCATCCCAGCGAGAAAAATCCGTACACGTACTGTTTCGCCTTGTTGATGAAACGGCCCAGCGGCTCGGTGAGCCCGACCGCTTGCAGTCGAAGCCGGTCTCGGATCGTCGCCAGATCGGGGATCAACCCCATGTACCAGAAAAGGAGCGACACCGTGAAATAAGTCGAGACGGCAAAAACGTCCCACAACAATGGCGAACGGAATTGCGGCCAGATGCTATTGGCATTCGGTATCGGAAAGAGCCACCACGCGTACCAGATTCGTCCAACGTGGATCATCGGGAAAATACCCGCGCACATCACCGCGAAAATCGTCATCGCCTCAGCAGCGCGGTTGATGGACGTGCGCCATTTCTGGCGCAACAGGAATAGAATCGCGGAAATCAGCGTGCCGGCATGGCCGATGCCGATCCAGAAAACGAAGTTGACGATGGCCCAGCCCCAAGCCACCGGCTGATTCAATCCCCAAACACCAACGCCGGTGGAGATGAGATACCCGATCATCGTGAAGCAAAGCGTCATCACCATGATGCTCGGAATGAAAGCGTACCACCACCACTTCGGAGCTGGCCCCTCGGTGATCGAACAAATCTTATCCGAGATCCAGCCGAGCGAGCGCTGATTCAAAACCAGCGGCTTTCTCTCCAGTTCTTTTGGAGTTGTCGTGCTGAAAGTTTGTTCGGCTGAGACGCTCATCAATGGCCACCTTTCTTCTCATGCCCAGCAGCGGGCTTACCGCTTGGCCCAGCCTCATGATGACTCTGGTGCTCGTAATCCTTCGAACTTAACGGGCGCGCCTGATAATCGGGCATCGCTGGATTCGGATTGCGAACTCGCGCCAGGTACGTCGTGCGCGCCTTGTTGTCGAGGAATCCGAGCACTTCGTAATTGCGATCGGTTTTCTTAGACTTCGAAACTTGGCTGACAGGATCGAGCAGGTTGCCAAAATTAATCGCCTCTGCCGGACATGCCTGCTGGCAGGCCGTTTTCAAATCACCGTCTTTCACCATCACATCGCCCGAAGCGCCAGCCTTGACCTTCTGCGCAATCTTCGCGCCTTCGATGCGCTGCACACAGTACGTGCATTTCTCCATCACGCCGCGCATTCGGACTGAAACATCTGGATTGCGCACGAGCTTGAGCAATTCCCATTCGTCTTCGGGCTTGTTGCTGGTGCTGGTGTCTTTGAACCAGTCTTTCAAGAGCGACGGACTGAACAGCGGCGACTTGTAAAGCTGGTCAAGCGGACGTTTGTTGAAATCAAAATAATTGAACCGGCGCACTTTCCACGCGCAGTTGTTCGAGCAATATCGCGTGCCGACACAACGGTTGTACACCATCGTATTCAGACCTTCGTCGTCGTGCACAGTCGCATTGACGGGGCAGACACTCTCGCACGGTGCATTCTCGCAATGCTGACAAAGCATCGGCTGTGTGACCACTTGCGGATCGTCGATCCACTTTTCCTTGTATTGATTCTCGTCGAAGCCGTTTTCTTTCCGAGTCGGCTCGTTCGATGTTCCCGTGTAGTAGCGATCGATGCGCATCCAGTGCATCTCGCGGCCTTTGCGAACCTGCTCTTTGCCGACGACTGGAATATTATTTTCGCTCTGACAGGCAATGACGCACGCGCTGCAACCCACGCAGGCGTTCAAATCCACCACCATTCCCCACTGATGAATATCGCTCTTGAGCTTCGGTTTGGCGTCGTACGGATGTTCGTAAATCCGGCCCGCATTCGGCATGTGGGCATCTAAATCCATCTTGTGCGCAAAACGCGGATCACTTTCGAATTGATCCAGATTCGCCTCGCGGATAATCGGGCGGCTCTCCATCGACCAGTGTTCCTGCGTGCAGGCAAACGGATAATTTCCGCCGGTCAGTTTCAATTGTGCGTTCGTGCCAAAATGCAATCTGTCCGATGAACGTATCTTGTAACCATCGAATCCGACGGGTTGTCCCTTGAAAGTTCCAATGCGACCGCCCTTCGATCGTCCGTAGCCCAGCGCGATGCCGACGGTGTTGTCAGCCTGTCCGGGCTGAACCCACACAGGCCCGTTTACAGTCCGTCCACCAAGGGTGATCTCCACCATCTGATTATTCTTCGCACCCAACGCAGCGGCGGTGGCGCGACTCAACAACACGGCGTTGTCCCAAACCAACTTCGTCACCGGATCCGGCAATTCCTGCAGCCAACTGTTGTTCGCATATCGGCCATCGTCGAGACTCAGATCACGAGTGAACACCACTTCCAACGCATCGAGACCAACCGTTGGCGCGCTTGAAGCTTTTTCTTTCGCTGCGGCAATTACTGCGGAATTGAGTTTGACCGCAATGGGCTTTGCAGCGCTTCCGCGCAAATACCCGTCATGCAAATACTGCTTCCACTTTTCCTCAAATCCATTTTCGCCGACAGCGGCTTTGAAAGTCTGCCGGACTAATTCGTGTCCAATCGGCGCAATGCCAGCCAAGGCAGCAATCACTTCAACTTCGCTGACTCCATCAAAGAGAGGCTGGATGAGCGGTTGGATGGAAGTGTACGAACCATCCGTCGTGAGATCATCTCCCCACGACTCCAAATAGTGCGCCAAGGGCATTTGCAACCACACGCCCTCGGATGATTCATCCGCCGAATGGCTCAATCGAATCACCCGTTTAACTTTTGATTGAAGGGCTTTCCAGCCCAAATCCACAGGCGCATTGTAAACTGGGTTGCCGCCAAGAATCACCAGCGACTCCACGGTGCCCGACTGGATTCGGCTCGCCAAATCGCTCAACTTGCCAGCTTGCTCGGACTCGTTCTTGATGAATTGAACCGTCTTGCCAATGTTGCCCAGCGCATCATTGATCGCCAACACCAACTGATGCACTGCCGCAGGTTGTCGATAACCCGCAACCACCAGCGAATTGCCCATGTGCTTCTGCAAATCTTTCGCGCATTCCTCAATCCAACGCACATCGCAACTGGGAGTCAGCGCTGGCGCTTCTTCGCCAGAAACTCTCGCCAGCAATATTCTCGCAATAATCCCGATTGAACTCGCAGGGACACGCACGCGATGATCGGCGTTCATTCCCGCCTGCGACATCAATGGCTCGGCCACATAAAGCCGGTTGACGGATTCGCCCGGCTTGGCAATGCGCCTGCCCCGAGCAAATCCGCGAATGTTCAACCACGCCCCCTCCTCGGCTCCCAGAAAATCGCAATCCAGCGAAACGATCACCTTCGCCTTCTCGAACGAATAACTCGGCGTCACATCCTCGCCAACCGCACCTTGCGCAGCCTCGCGATGGACATCGAAATCAACCGGCTCGTAAAGAAACCAAGCCGCCTCCGGCATCAACTTACGCAAACGGGCGCGCGTCGGCGAATTGGATCGCTCTGCCAAAATAAACAGACCTTTTCCTTTGGGCGAACTCTTCGCGACTTCGGCCAATTGACTCAATGCCGCATCCCGTTTTATCGGTTTGCCATCCAGAATGCTGGACCGCAGGCGATCTGCATCGTAAAGGCCGAGCACGGAAGCCTGCGCGAAAACATCGGTTGCTCCGTTGCTGATTGGATGATCGGGATTGCCCTCGACCTTGACCGGCCTGCCTTCGTGCGACTTGACCAACAGCGGAATCGCTCCACCCCGACGTGGCATTGATGATGCGAAAAATTGCGGCACGCCGTGGATGTACCCTTCAGGTTGCTTGCCGAATGGCACGATCATTTCCACCGGCCTGCGACAGCCGACCCCCAACAACCCGAGTCCAGCCAACCCGAGCGAAGCGCCCATTAACGAAAGAAAATCTCGGCGCGAAAACTCGCTGCCAGCCTCGTATGCACCTTCAGGAAATTCGCGCTCTGTCCACTCGCGCGACGCTGGCGCCCCCTGCAACTGATCGATTCCGCGCCAGTATTTAACTGCGCTTTCAGGTTCAGGAGATGGAATGGGAATCCGTTTCATCGATGGCAAGCCGAGCAATTGTCTGAGGCGCGAACACGCCAGTCGTGGACATTTTTCTGCCCATCACGATCGGCAAATCCCGGCGGCGCCTGCCAATCCAAATTGAAAACTTCACTTGCTGGTCGAATTTTCGCAGCCGGATCCCGATGGCAATCTAGACAGAATGTCATGCTCAATGTCTTGGTGTGTTTCACCTCGTCCATCTTGTTGACCGGCCCATGGCAATGAACGCAACTGACACCGCGATTCACATGCACAGCATGGTTGAAATAGACGTAGTCTGGAGTCTTGTGAATCTGCACCCACGGCACAGGCGTGTTGTTCGTGAAACTTTGGCGCACCAACTCCAGTCGCGAATCGTCCTTGAGCACCTGCGAATGGCAATTCATGCAGGTCGATGCGGCAGGCACATTTGAATACCACGACTTCTCAACTCCGTTGTGGCAATAGCGACAATCCATACCCAATTGGCCGGCATGCACCGAGTGTGAAAATGAAACCGGCTGGATGGGTTGGTAGCCAACACGGGTGTACTTCGGAGTAAAATAGTACGACAGCCCGGACACAGCCGCCCCACCAAATAACACGCCGCCCACCAATACAATCAATGGTAGACGGTTGGTCCATTTTGGAAAAATCGCAGACATCAGCGCAATTGCCGCGCGAATTTAGCGTCGAGCCGGAACAGTGCAAGCGAATTTGTGATTATTTTCACAAACTGGGGAAACCATCAGTTCTGCTACCGCAACCATTCGCCAATCTGAACGACCCATTCGCAATCATAAAGCGCAACGGCGAAGAATAATGCCTGAAAGAATATCCATTGCAAGGTCGCCGTAAATTAACAGTGCAGACATTTCCCCTCACAAAAAATAGGTCACGCATAGCGATCCGGAGAAAGTTGGTTCAAATCAATTGACGGCTTCTTGTCGCACAATAATTCCGCCATCAACTTACCGGTAATCGGCGCCAAACTCAGCCCCATCATCGCGTGGCCAGTGGCAATTGATAGATTTGAAAATCTCGCTGTGCGTCCGATGTACGGCAAACCATCGGGTGAACAAGGCCGCAATCCACTCCAAGACTCGATGCCGTTAAAATCATCCGGAACAAATTCTGGATAGTAATTGGGAACTGACTTGATGATGCCACGAACTCGCGCTGGATTTACGCCCTCGTTCAATCCAACCAACTCCATAGTGCCACCAAATCGCAACGCTTCACCTATCGGAGTCACGGCCACTCGTGCCTCTGTGAAGATGGAACAGATTTTCGGCAACTGACGCGGTTTGGGTAATGTCAGGCTATATCCCCTGCCCGCCTGCATCGGCAGATTCAAATCGAGAGAGCGCGTGATGAGCGACGACCACACACCGCCGCACAGCATAAATTCATCGCCGGCTATTTCGTCGTTTGAAGTTGTCGCGGCAGCAATTCGGTTCGCCTCAAATTTGAAACCGGTCACATCTGTCTGCCAACGGAACTGTACGCCCATCGCTTCGCACTGAGCCAGCAATCCATCCATCAGTCGACTCGGCGAGAGATGACAGTCTTTCGGATAAAAAACTGCACCGGCGATGTCCATGCGCACATTGGGTTCGCGCACCACCACTTCTTTCGAGTCGAGCACCTCGGCGGGAATTCCCAATCCATTTGCAATCCCGGCCATTCGCGCTTCGTCATCGAGTCCGTGCTGCGTTTTACAAAGCATGAGCAGACCGCGTTGCGACAAGCCGAAATCTAAATCCGGTAAAGCGGAGAGGTCTTCAAAACATCCGCGACTGGCCATTTGCAAGTCCCGTAATAACGGCGCAGATCGACAGACGTGACTCGCATTTGCCGCGCTCCAGAATTTGAATCCCCAATCCAATAATTCCCAATTCAGTCGAGGCTTGATGTAGAAGGGTGACTCCGGATTCCACATCCATTTCAACCCGAGCGCGACCATTCCCGGCGCCGCCAGCGGAACGAAATGACTGGGGACAATCATGCCGTTGTTGCCGAATGAACAGCCATCGCGCTGTTGAGGATTCCGATCAATCAAAGTCACGCGATGGCCGCACATCGCAGAGTAATATGCGGTGCAAAGACCAATCACACCGCCCCCGACAATGACGACGCGCCTAACCATCTTCACACAATGCCCCATCGAAATGGGTCGTGAGCATCAATCAACAACGTCCCTTCACCCATCACAAATGCAGTGCCTGTGATTGTTGGAATAACTTTGCCTGCCGTGCGATCAGCCCAACGAAAGCTACCCGTGAATCGGCTGCCCACAATACTCTCCACAACCAACTCGGCGCCCTCGGCAAGCAAACCGTCTGCTGCGAGGCAGGCGAGGTGCGCGCTTGTGCCCGTGCCGCAAGGCGAACGGTCGTAGGCTTTGCCGGGACAAAGAACATAATTGCGCGCATGCACCTCTTTCACATTTGATGGCGCCAACAAAACAATGTGATCCACCTCCGGAAATCCCTGCTTATTCACGGCCTGTCGAAGACTCCAGGTGAAACTCGTAAGCTGATCGATATTGCCCAGTTCAAGTTGCAGGCCGTGTTGATCGACAATGTAAAACCAGTTTCCGCCCCAAGCCACATCGCCAGAAATATTGCCGATGCCCGGGCAGTGGATGTTCACACCTTTCGCCTTGCGAACAGCGGGGATGTTGGTGACCGATACCGAGCCGTCTTTGTGCAGAACGACTGTGACAATTCCCACCGGTGTTTCGATGCGATGTTCGCCCGGTTGAATCCTCCCCATGTACGAGAGCGTCGACACCACGCCGATGGTTCCGTGTCCGCACATTCCAAGATAGGTGACGTTGTCAAAATAGATGACCCCTGTGACGCAGGATTTGTCCACCGGTTCAACGAGCAGCGCGCCCACGAGCACATCGGAACCGCGCGGCTCAGTCACCACCGCACGACGAAACGCGTCATGCTTCTCACGGAAAACTTCCAGCCTGCCCGCCAAGCTGCCGCTGCCGAGATCCGGGCCACCGCCAACAACGGTGCGCGTCGGCTCACCACCCGTGTGGGAATCGATAATCTGAATTCGAGTCATGCTACCAGCCAGGTTGAATCTCGTTTTGCTTCATCGCGGTTGAGTGAGTCGGCGGCGCACTAACTCCGGCAGAAACTTCACCGGCACAGATCCGTGATCCAGCACGGCTTCGTGATAACGGCCGAGATGAAATCGGTCGCCCTGCTCGCGCTGAATTTGCTGTCTCAAACGATAGTGTGCCATACGCCCGACAAAGTACGTGCTGAGTTGTACCGAACTCTGTTTTGCACGGATGATTTTGAGCTTCGCCTCGCCCTCGGATTGAAAACCGCCCTCCATCAAAAGACGCAACGCTTCGTCGTCCGTCATCGCAGTGCAGTGCATCTTGTGATCAAGAATGGCGTTGACCACGGTGCGCAGATAAAATTTCAACTGATTCAATCGCAGCGCCGGATCGCCGACGCCAAATCCTTGATCGAGCATCATCTGCTCCGTGTAAACCGCCCAACCTTCGATGAAAACACCCGACTGCATCACTCGGCGAATGAGTGACGGGTTACGATTTGAATATTCGAGTTGCACATAATGGCCGGGATACGCCTCGTGAATCGTCAGCACCTGCAGCAGGTGGGAATTGTATTCCTCGAGAAAACTGAGCACACGCGACGCGGGCCAATCCGACGGCGGCGGGCTGATGGCATAAGTGCTCGGGCCAGCCGGATCCAGCGGCAATGCGGACTCGAGGTATGCGAGCGAGTTGCCACGCCGAAACTCCGGCATCTCGAGAATCTTGCATCGATCTGGCTCTGGAAGCCGGAGGATATCGTTCTCTCGGATAAATTGTTTGATCCTTCCCACCGTTGCGCGCGCATCGGCCAGCAGCGCATCAGGTTCACCATGCTCTTTGCCGACAGACGCGATCACTCGCGCGATAGTTGCTCGACGTCCTTCCGCATCATCCGTCGGCAACGGCATTTTCGGAAAGTGTCGGCTCCAAAGTTGACGCGCGATGACATACAAGTCTCGCTGCACGCGGGCGAATTCCGCCTCCGCATCGGCCAGCACCTGATCGGCTGTGAAGCCCGCATCCAACACCAACTCGAGCTTTCGCGAAAACTTCGCTTTACCGAGCCGCCATTCACCCTTCGCCTTGGCCAGTAATTCGCCCTCAAGAAACTGTTGATACTGCTTCAATGCCACCACCACAGATTCAGCCGCGACTTTGACCGAGTCGAGTTGAGGCGTGTCAGTTGCCTGTTCAAACAGTCCCTTTTCGTAATAACCGATCGCGCCTCGATTTTGTCGGATGGCTGTTTCCAATAATTGGCGCGGCGGATTGCGCAACGTCTGTTTAGCCACCGCCACGATGCGAGGAATTTCTTTCATGCGCGCAATCGCGTTGGACACATTGGTTTCTTTTGGCAATGTGGATTGCGTCAGCAGTGAAAACACGCTGTCGCTGATGTAGCCGCCGTAAATGCGCGGATCCTCCTCAAACGGCCGCGTGTTTTCGCCCAGCCAAATACTGCGGATCAAATCATCACGCAAAATCTCGTAGTCGATCTGGCCGTCGCGCGACAGGTCGGCATATTTCACGGCCTTCGGAAGCGCAGCCAATTGTCGACGAGCTAGCGACTGCCAGCCCGTTCGTGACTTCGCAGAAATATCGTCGAGCAGATGGTCGAAACGATGATCGCCCGTCAGAGTCGCCTCCAGCGGGCGAATTTGAAAAGTCTCGTCGAGATGGGCTTTGAAAAACACTTCCAGCTTTGTGTTGGCGTTCTGCGCATTCACTGCGTTGAAGATTCCCATCGAGATCACAATTCCAATCAAGAACGCACGCCACATAATCGCACTCAGTTGGCTGATTGCTTTCGACGCGGCAACTGGGGCCGCGAGGCAATCCCATCGCGGATAATCTTGAGCACTTGTTTGCGTTCTTCTCCCTTGAGCACAAGGCGTGGCGGACGCACCCATTCTTTGCCCAGCCCGCACTCCTGCACCGCGAGCTTGATGTATTGGACGAAGCGGACATGCGTGTCGAGTTTCAGCAACGGCTGAAACCAGCGATACAGCGCGCGCGCTTCATCCCATTTCCCGGCGCACATCAAATCCCATAACCGCTGATTCTCCCGTGGAAACGCAATGCCCGTGCCAGCCACCCAGCCGTCGATCCCCAGAATGCCCGACTCCAACACGAGATCGTCCACGCCCGTAAAGATTGCGTATCGATCGCCGACGACATTGCGCAACTCGGTGATGCGGCGCGGATCACCTGAACTTTCTTTGATCGCAATAAACCGTTTTTCATCGGCGATACGCGCAAACATTTCCGGCGTCATGTCATTCGCGTAACTGATCGGATTATTGTAAACCATGATCGGCAGGCCGCTCCCTTTCGCGACCGTCCTGAAAAATGTCGTCGTCTCTTCCGGCGCGCCTTTATAAAGCATTCCCGGCAGCAGCATCACGCCATCGACACCCAACTTCTCAACATCGCGCACGTAGCGAATGGCCTCGGCTGTGCTCGTCTCGGCGACTCCGCTGAGAACAGACACGCGGCCATTCACCGCCTTCACCATCGCTTCAATGACGAGCCGTTTTTCCGCGCCACTCATCGGTTGATTTTCGCCGAGCGAACCGAGGAACACGATTCCATTCACGCCCGAATCGATCAGTACTTCGGCATGGCGAGCGGTGGCGGCGAGATCGATCGTTCCGTCCCTTTGCATCTGCGTTGAGATGGCGGGGAAGACTCCGTTCCAATGAGGTTTGGCCATGTTTATTGTTGGGTCGAATTTTCGTTTGCTGGCTTCTGACTATTGGGGGATCGGCTTGCTCTTCTCAGCTGCCTTATTCCTATCCAACGCTTGCTGACGGATTTCTTTCTGCACAGTTCTCAGACGCTCAGGCCAAACAAAACTCGGCGCCTTGGTCGGGTCGTAGCCGGCGAGATGATCGTGCAGTCGCGTTGCGGGCTTCGTGTATTTCAAAACCGTGTCACCAAACACTTCACGACAAAGCCCCGCGAGCGCCGCATCGTATTCCAGCAACTCGGCACGAGTGTTGACATGATTGTGGTCGTGATCGTTCTCCCGGTTATTGTCGAACCACGACTGGACCCCCTCGGCAAAATACTCATGATGATTCACCGACGCATATTTTCCTTTCCAAAGCCCAGCCTTCATTGCCGCGTCAAAAGCGGCCTTCACGCGTTTGTCGAACGTGGCATCCACATTCACCATGCCGCGCAAATGGATGTTGTGCGCAAATTCGTGGATAAAAATGTTCTCCGTCGCGTAGGGGTCACCGGGAAATCCCAGCAGGTTTTCTTCACCGCACGAACAAAGAGGATCCCGTTGTGAACCTCCCATTCCTCGGGCGCGAGCGTCCCAAAAATCCTTTGGCTTCATGTGATCCCATCCAGGCAGTTCGGTGGTGAATTCATTATGCGCGATGATGCACAATCGCGAACCGCTCTTGATCATTGCTGCGCGCACATCGGGTCGCTTGGCCAACATCAGATTGATGAGAAAAGCCGCTTCACGAAGCGCGAAATCATTCACCTTCTCCGAAGCGACGATTGGAAAACCCTCGGCATCCAGATGCTTCTTGTAAAAGATTGGCACCTTCAGTGCGGCAGGTGGCGCGCCAATCTGCGATAGCTTCGCCGTTGATGGCACAGAATTCCAAAGCCGCCCCAAGAGCTTGAACATCTCCGCATCGTGCTTGTTGAGTTCCTCATTGGTGAACGGATAAAAATCATTCCGACTGAAAAACGCCTCGGTTGTTTCGGCGAAGTATTCCATCGGATTGGCAAGCGCATAAGCACGGTCGACCCTTTCATTTCCCTTCCCGTCGCGCCGCTTCACCCTGTCATACGTACCGCTTGATTTTGCCTTCTCGTACGCCGCCTTGATCTCCGCATTGCCAAAACCAGCGGCGAGCACGCGGTCGTGAAAAGCGTGCGCCAGCTCGTGCAGCGCAAAGTTCGGCATTCGTTTCGTCTCCGATTCGAAGATGCGCACATTCGTAAATTCCACTCCCTTGACCATCATGGGATCACGACCGTGTTCTCGCAGCCAGGCCGCGCCAGGATGATATTCTGCTCGCGGCTGAATCCCGGGATACTCCGTTGAAAACCACAAAGTCACCTCGCGCAATTTCGTCACCGCCGGAGCCGGCACAACTCGGACAATTTCCTGCAACTGCGCACGTAATAATTCCATCGCCTTGGCCGTCGCCAATTTTTCCTCGCTTAACAAACGCGTGCTGACCAGCACCGTCCAGCCCTCAATCGAATTTGTTTGATGCCCCGTCGCAGCCGACAATACCGAGCTGCAGGCAATCAACACCACAACAGGAACGAGAAACCGTGTCCACATGGAAGAGATTCCAAAGGAATCAGTCAACGAGGTCAAGTGCGCCGACACAGATCAACAAAGATTAGCTGCTGCTGGACTAAATCTGGAAGCTTACTTCGAAGCTAAACACTCATTCAGCCGATTGGTTAACTCCGCCAGTGATATTCCAGTAATTAATATACGTTTCAGTGGCGTCGTTGCACCGGACTGAAGTGTCACCTGCGATCGCTTCAACTTGAATGATTCAGCAATCAACTCCAAAACAGCCTCAGTTGCTTTGCCGTGTTCGGGCGCCGCCGAAACTTGCACCTTCAAATTCCCCGCATGCACGCCGACAATCCCGTTGCGTCGCGCCTTCGGTTGAGCCTTCACCCGCATCACAACTCCGCTCAAATGTAGTTCTAGTGTGTCCATCTCAACACCTCGAATTCGGCAAACAGCAAGAAGCTCAGGGCTTTTTCAGTTCCACTTGCCGCTGTTTGAGGGCGGCTTCGAG